>CBFGMW010000375.1:0-3712 GCA_965649925.1 uncultured Fluviicola sp. | reverse complement strand
AGTAATTAGATGCGTCCGATTTACCTTTTGCTGAAATTTTCACTTAGCTACTCACTACGCTTGTTTTATCGTCGCTACAAAACGCTTAACGAACATAAGGAGCGATTCGGAAGCACTATTTACGTAAGTAATCATCCGAATTCATTTATGGACCCTCTGGTGATTGGTTTGAGAAACAAGCCGGTAGTAAACTTCATGACCCGGTCTGATGTTTTCAAATGGTGGCTGAAACCGGTTCTCTGGGCTGCACATATGCTGCCAATTTACCGTCAGCACGATGGAGAAGATACCAAAGCAAAAAACACCGATGCTTTCAAAGCAGTAAACCGCGCACTGAAACGTAAAAGTAATATTCTCATTTTCGGGGAAGGATTCACAGACGATATTCCGATAAGAAGTTTGAAACCTGTAAAAAAAGGAGCAATCCGAATGGGCTTTCAGGCCGCAGAAGACTTAAATTGGGAAACAAAAATTTACATAGCCGCCCTTGGCGTAAACTATACCGATCGAAATGAGATTGGCAGTGAAGTAGTACTTGTAAATGGTGACAAAATCTGTCTGAATGACTTTAAAGAAGAATACCTGGCTCACAAGAGCAAAGTAATCAACGAATTAACGAAACGCGTTGAACGCGAAATGCAGGAGAGTGTCATTTATGTGAGAGACAAACACTGGTTTTCCTTACATGAAGGAATCATGAAAATCACACGTAAAGGTTTTAGTAACGAATCGCACGATGATGAAATTCCGCTGGAAACACGATTCAGATATGGTCAGAAACTGGCTCATTGGGTAAATGAACACGCGGTTGGTGATCCGGAATTGGAATCACTAAAGAAAAACCTGGATGCATATTTCGGTTTGCTGAAACGAATGAAAGTCGAGGACAAATATGTTCTTCAGGCTCAAAAGAAAGAAAAGATTGATCCGCGAAAAGAAATGGCCTGGCTTTTAGTAATGTGGCCGCTGGCGTTGTTCGGGTTTATTCATGCATATATTCCGTACAAACTTGCAAAAGTACTTACTGAAAAGATGTTTAAACGTAAGGTGTTCTGGGGCTCCGTAAAAATGATGCTTGGAAAACTGTTCGGTGTATTATTCGTAGTTCCTGTTGTTTGTGTTGTAACACACTATTTCCTTCCGTTTTGGTGGCTGGGAATTATTTACGCCCTTATTATTCCTGAATTTTGGCGTTTGAGCTATGAATACGGAAGGATTTTCAGACAATGGCAGGTTACACGCAAAGTCGCTAAAGCCGACCTAAGCAAATTCGTTGAAAAAAGAAATGCACTGGAAACTGAAATAGCGAAAGTTTGCCCGGTTGCCTAGTTAAAAATTAATCTCTTTTTTTAACTGTGACTTTCTTAAAAATCCGATAGAACAAATACCCCCAAAGTGCGCCCCACAATCCACCGAAAAGTACATCCGTGAGGTAGTGAACCCCCAGGTACATTCTGCTGTAACACACCAAAGCAGAAACACCAAGCAACACCCAAATCATTGCAGGAAAACGCTCCTTTAACGTTAAACCTGCAAATAGTGATAAAGCGAAGAAATTCACGGCGTGCGATGAAACAAAACCGTATTGTCCGCCCTGGTACAACTCATCTTTTGAAATGGCATAAAAATGTAATTTCTTTTCCAGCAGCAAATTATGCGACGGTCGATACCGCTGAAAAGCTTCCTTAAAGAAAATCACAGATGTCTGATCAACAATTAAGATCAGCAGTACGGCAAATCCTAAGAAGAGAAGCATTTTCTTCCATCCAAGTGATTTCCAGATCAAAAAGAGCAGCAACACATAGAGCGGGATCCAGGTTGCCGTTTTTGAAATAATCCAAAAGAACTCATCAAAAAAGGCAGAATGAGCGCCATTTACAGCCAGTATAATGGCCCTATCCAGCGACTCTAACCACTCAAACATGTGTCAATCTGGACCAGATCAAATCTTTCAGTTCTGTTAATCCCTGCTGGGCAACAGATGAAATAAACAAATAAGGAATTTGTGGAAGATCTTTCATAATATCCTGCTTCAATTCATCATCCAGCATATCGCTTTTTGTAATGGCCAAAAGACGTTCTTTCAGCAATAATTCCGGATTATACTGTTTCAATTCGTTCAGCAGCAATTTGTATTCGGCATGGATATCATCGGCATCAGCAGGAATCATAAACAACAAACACGAATTCCGTTCGATATGCCGCAGGAAACGCAAACCAAGTCCTTTTCCTTCATGAGCCCCTTCAATAATTCCCGGAATATCGGCCATTACAAACGAGCGAAGATCACGGTAACTTACAATCCCTAGATTCGGTCGAAGCGTTGTAAACGGATAATCGGCAATTTCAGGTTTTGCAGAAGTTAATACCGAAAGAAGTGTACTTTTCCCGGCATTCGGTTTACCAACCAAACCAACATCGGCAAGGATTTTCATTTCAAGAACAATCCATGACTCAATACCGGTTTCTCCCGGTTGTGCAAAACGTGGTGTCTGGTAAGTAGAAGATTTGAAATGATCATTTCCTAAACCACCGCGACCACCCGGAACCAAAATTTGCTCTTCGCCGTCTTCACTGATTTCAAACAGAATTTCACCGGTTTCAGAATCTTTGGCAATTGTTCCCAAAGGAACCTCAATGTATTTATCTTCTCCCTGCTTGCCTGTAGCACAGTTTCCTGAACCATGTCCGCCGTGACCGGCTTTGATGTGTTTACTGTACTTCAAATGGAGCATAGTCCAAAGCTGGGTATTTCCTTTCAGGATAATATGGCCTCCACGGCCACCATCACCACCATCAGGCCCACCTTGAGGAATGTATTTCTCTCTACGGAAATGAGCAGATCCACCGCCCCCATTACCTGAAGTACAATGAATTTTTACGTAATCAACAAAATTATCGGATGCCATTTCTCTATATGTATTTTTTGGGGTATATGATTTGCAGGGCCAGATCGCGACCTGGCCCTGCAAATTTTAATTGTGTGTTGTTTATCCGATTACCTCGAATAAACGTTCAGTAATTTCGTCAATAGAACCAATTCCGTTTACGCCTTTATATTTTCCTTTTGAAGCGTAAAATTCTTTAACAGGCGATGTTTCTCTGTGGTAAACGTCAATTCTGTTTTGAATAACCTCCGGATTTGCATCGTCCGGTCTTCCGCTCACTTCAGCACGTTTCATCAAACGCTTGCGTAATTCGGATTCTTCAACTTCCAATCCGACCATCAGGGTAATGGAAGTATTGATCGAGTTCAGAAATTCATCCAAAGCCTCAGCCTGAGCATTGGTTCTCGGGAAACCATCGAAAATAAATCCTTTGGCATTCTCAGCCTTCATTACTTCCGACTTCAGCATATTGATAGTCACTTCATCAGGAACCAGATTTCCTTTATCCATGAAGCTTTTAGCGAGTAAACCTAATTCAGTTTCACCTTTTATGTTTGCACGAAAAATATCGCCTGTCGATAAATGAACAAGTCCGTACTTCTCAATTAATCTTTCAGATTGCGTTCCTTTTCCCGCCCCTGGAGGTCCAAATAATACAATGTTCAACATAGTGTTTTCTTTTCCCGTTAATCTTTCAATTGATAAAGGTCTTCCGTATTTCGCCCGTGTTCATTGTAATCCAATCCATACCCGAGTACAAATTTGTTCGGGATAGAAAACCCAATGTACTTTGGCACATGTTTTCCTTTAAACGCTTCCGGTTT
>CBFGMW010000374.1:0-3714 GCA_965649925.1 uncultured Fluviicola sp. | reverse complement strand
CTGTTTCCTCCACCCTCTACTTTCTCTACTTCAGTCCAGTCGTATTCTTTTCCTGTAACCGACGATTCAAGCGTGTAATAATGGTTGTTTATTTCAGATTCTGATGTCCAGTACAATACATTTTCCCCATAATTCTTTTCACCTGAAAATGAAGAGATTCCTACCGGCAAAGTAACAGGTATACAACCAATAGTTGCAGTAGTTGAATGGCCGCTCCAATTGAAATTAATATTGTAACCTTCATTTGACGTGCTGAAATTGTCAATCAGCATAATGTAAATCTGATTTGCAAGAACCGGCAGTCCTTCGATCCAACCATTTCCACCGGAAGGCTCGCTGTTGTCTCCTTCTCCGATTATCATCCCGGTGTTTCCGTCTTCCCCGGAATAAGAACATCTTATAGGTACAGTTACCGGCGGACAATTTGCTCCCGCATTCGCCGACGTAAACGGACCCCAAATGGCAAAATCATAATCATCATCATTGTCATCCGGATTAATACGCATCTCCAAATTTCCTGCTGCCTGAATATTCAGGTAGTACCAGGATGACTGGTGCTCTAAAGTTAAACAACCATCAACGCCATTGTTATTTGGTAATTCCTGGACACCAAATCCGGAACTATTCCCGGGAACAGATGAAGAATTGCACAATTGCATTGCCTGTTCACAGTTTGTTCCACCTGCTTTCTCAGTAGCCTGGATTCCTGTCTTTTGCTTGATGATGTTCGCATCCGGGACATTGCAAATCCCTAGAATTGAATCGATAAATGACAATTCATAATCTATTACTGTTGAAAACGAAATAGCATGCTGAGCCGATGTTCTGTCGTATGTGTCCGGAATATGACTCTCGATCAAAGTGATCGTTTCTTTACTCTCAGTAGCAGAATCCTGAAATTCTACGTTAAAGCGCGTTTGCGCGAAACTAAACGTACCAGACAGTACGAATAGCAATGTTGTTATTCTCATGAATCCCTAAACTTTTTTGGATTGTCAATTTAGATAGTACATTTCCCAGGTACAACCTAAATTGGCAACCTATTTTAAACCGAGCACAAAAGTACTCTATCGTTTGAAATAAAAGCCCCCACTTTCGTAAAAAAAATGGGGGAAATGATTAAACGATAGCTTTCGTTGAGTTGTTAGCTATGGAAGATTATCAAATTAGTGTTTGAAGTGTCTGTTTCCGGTAAATACCATGGCTACACCATTCGCGTTACAGTAATCAATTGACAATTGGTCCTTGATTGATCCACCTGGTTGAACAACAGCAGTAATCCCTGCGTTGTGAGCAATTTCTACGCAATCAGGGAAAGGGAAAAACGCATCCGAGGCCATAACGGCTCCGTTCAGATCAAATCCGAATGCTTTTGCTTTTTCAATAGCATGACGCAAAGCATCAACCCGTGAAGTTTGTCCGGTACCGCTGGCAATCAACTGACCGTTCTTAGCCAGAATAATGGTGTTTGATTTTGTATGTTTCACCAATTTATTGGCAAAAACCAAATCTTCTACCTCTTGTGCAGTAGGAACTTTAGTTGTTCTTGCTTCAAAATTTGCTGCTGTTTCAGAAAGCATGTCTTTATCCTGCTCCAACACTCCGTTCAACAAAGTTCTGAACTGACGTTTCGGTAGCTCCACTTTTTTCTGAACCAACAAAATGCGGTTCTTTTTTGTTTTCAACAATTCTTCTGCATCAGCATCGTAAGCAGGTGCAATAACTACTTCACAGAAAAGATCATTGATCTGTTGCGCCGTAGCCAAATCAATTGTTCTGTTCGCGATCAATATTCCGCCAAAAGCAGAAGTAGGATCGCCGGCAAGTGCATCTGCATAAGCCTGAGCTAAAGTAGGGCGGGTTGCCAGGCCACACGCATTGTTGTGTTTCAGGATAGCAAATGTAGGATCGTCGTTTTCAAATTCAGCTAATAACTGAACCGCAGCATCCACATCCAACAAGTTGTTGTACGATAATTCTTTTCCGTGTAACTGATCAAATATTGCGTTGAAATCTCCGTGGAACCAACCTTTTTGGTGCGGGTTTTCACCGTAACGCAATGATTGTGATTCCAGGATACTTTGTTTGAAAACAGGAACTTCTTCGTCTTTATTGAAGAAATTAAAAATATGTGTGTCGTAATGAGAAGAAACCATGAACGCGTTTCTTGCAAAAGCCATACGCTGTTCAACGGTTGTTGCTGCTCCCTGAGCATTTAGAATGTCTAAAAATGCAACATATTGATTCACAGAAGGAATAATCACTACATCATTGTAATTTTTAGCAGCGGCACGAATCAATGAGATTCCACCGATATCGATTTTTTCAATGATCGCCTGGTGATCAGCTCCCGATGCAACAGTTTCTTCGAACGGATACAAGTCAACAATAACCAGATCAATGGTAGGAATATCGAACTCAGCAACCTGGTCTAAATCACCCTGCAAATTTCTGCGATGAAGGATTCCACCAAAAATAGCCGGATGCAATGTTTTTACTCTTCCACCGAAAATTTCCGGGTACGAAGTCATGGTTTCAACAGGCACAACCGGAATTCCTAAAGACTCAACAAAAGTTTGTGTCCCGCCGGTAGAATAGATTGTTACATTGTCTTCATGTAATTTTCTCACAATCGGCTCTAAACCATCCTTATAATAAACTGATATTAAGGCTCCCTGAATTTTTTTTGTACTGCTCATTGCTAAATTTTTGATCCGAACTAAATCGATTTGGAAGGTGCAAAGATAGGTATAAACTCAAACATGAAAAGAGGAACGGCAAAAGTTTACAGCCTTATAAAATCAACACCTGTTTTTCCTTTCCAACTCGTTGACATTGACGTGCAATATCTCCATTTTTAACAATTTGCGGTAAACCGCAAAAAACCACTGCGGTTTACCGCAGAAAAAAATAGAAAATACCGTATTTATACGGTTGTGAGAAAGTTTTACAACTAATAACTTAGCTTCAACTAAACGCATGTATTTCTAAATCTTTTTTTTCTTTAAACTATAATCATCTATGAAAACTAAAATCATCCTCCTCTCAGTCCTTTTTTTTGCCAACCTCAATCTTTTTGCTCAGGAAAATGAAATTCCGGAAGAAGGTAATGTAGGAATCGGGACAACTGAGCCAACTGAAAAACTCGATGTGCGCGGAGGTGCACGTATTGATTCAACCTTAACACTTGGAGATTCACTTCTCATTACCAGTTCTGCCCGGGTTGGTGAAGACCTGCGGGTTAGCGGAAATGCGCACATTGAAGGAAACCTGAATGTAAACGGTGAATTTACTTTGCCGAATGGCCCCTTAAACTTGTCGTATTTATTGGGATACCATTCCACCGGAAGACATTGAGTTTTTAACCTTTGACGACTCAGGAAACGTAAAAAGCGGTGGCAATCTCAAAAGTATTATGTACACCGAAACAGCACTGCTTCCCTGCAAAGACGACAACGGCGGTTACACCACGCCCGCAGCGCCGATTTGGCTCAATGGTTTAGGAAAAATATACACCAGCAGCCATTGTGTTCCGAATGTAAAGGTAGGAATCGGTCAAAACAATCCTGATTCAAAACTGCATATCACAACCGCTTTAAACATGACAACGCATCCTATCATTGTAGATAAACGCGTTCAGGGACAACCGAATTACAAATTAATGCAGCTTGATAACAGTGGCCTGCTGTATGCGAGAGAAATCAAAGTAAACCT
>CBFGMW010000373.1:0-3750 GCA_965649925.1 uncultured Fluviicola sp. | reverse complement strand
ATCTTCCGGATATTTTTTATTGACTTCGAAGTTTTTACGCGAACTGTATTTCCGGCCGTAAAAACCATAAAGTTCTGTTCCCTTGGTGATTTTCAGGTCGATGATCATTTTCTCTTCGGTCAGCATCCAAACTTCTTTTTCCACCTGATCGAAATGGTGTTCCATATACAGATCCTGTACATAATTGATGTTTGCCCACGGAGAAATGTGTGCTTTGATTTGTTTGATTGCGTAGGTTGTATCGTTGACCCACATTTCGCCTTCAAACGTCATATCGCCGGTTCTTTTCGGAGTAAAGCTCAGCAAATAACACCAATCGTTGTCGATGAACATCGAATCCTGCAAACGGTAATTGTAATAAGTACGTGCAAAGTTGGCTGCCGGGGAAACGAATGCTTTTTGGAAGAGGTTGATGTAATTGTCGTAAACATTGAAGTCAAGATACATTTCACCTAAAAACTGGTTCAGCTGAATGTTTTCTACCCCTGAAATCCGGGTTGCAGAAACTGTTTCCTTTTTCTTCGACGGCTTGTTCTGAAAGTAAAATTCGGAGATATTCTCACTCAACAGAAGCGGTAAATAGGTGTTGTCGTTGTCTGCAGAATCGAGATAATTCATCACAACATCTAATCGTTTTACCAAGCCCCGCTCATTGAATTTGTCACCGATATTATTTAGGTCAATTTGAATTTTATTGTACAATTCATAACCGTAGGAAGAAAGTTTTTCCTTGTTATTGATAGGTTTATTAGCGATTACTTTTTTGATCAGCCGTGTAGAAGGTAACTCACCAGATCCCTCAATGATCACCGCTTCCATATTGGTCACGGCTAGTTCCATGGTTAAATTAATAACCTGAGTTTGGTCGAGTTCAACAAATTTCTTTACGATTTTGTATTCCGGGAAATAGAATTGCAAGCTGTCACTGGCGTAGTATGTGGCAAGAGAGTAGTTCCCAAGACTGTCAGTAAAAGTAGCTATCTTACTTTCCATGAATGCGACACGCACCCCGGGAAATCCTTCGCCAGTGTCGGGATCAATGACAGTTCCGGAAATAACTGTCTGCTGCGCCTGGATAGAAAAAGTGCCAAACGCGAATAAAATAAGGATCAATAATCGTTGCATGTTCGTTGTTAAAGCTACGAAATTTCAGCGCTTTCCGGAATTAAAATTAGGGAAAATTGTAAAGTACCGATTGTGGATTATTTCATTTCTTCACGTTTGCGTTTACGCTCAACGCCCAATACAACCCAAATACCAATTTCATAAAGAAGTACAATTGGAATAGCTACTATGATTTGTGAGGTCATTTCCGGAGGAGTAATTACAGCGGCCAAAATGAGAACACCAACAATTGCATGCTTGCGGTATTTTTTCAGAAAGCCGGACGAAACAATGCCTATCTTGCTTAAGAGATATGCAATAACGGGTAACAAAAAGAACAATCCGGAATAGAAAACGGTTGAAAGAACCGTACTCATATATGAGCTGATCGTAAAATCGTTTTTAATTCCTTTGGCAATCTGGTAAGTTCCGAAAAATTGAACGGTCATTGGTGCTACAACAAAGTATCCAAAAAGTATCCCGAGGAAAAATAAAATACTGACATAAAATACAATGCCTTTTACAACTTGTTTTTCGTTAGTCTTTAAACCGGGTTTTATAAAGGACCAAAGCTGATGGAATACATAGGGAAAACCCAGGACCACGCCCCCTAAAAAACTCATCCACAAGGCATAGGTGAATTGACCGCCCATTGTGGTTGACTGAAAATTGATTGGAATTTTGTCAACACAAAGGAAGTTCAAATGGGTACAGAAAAAGTTGAAAGTGTAAAAGGATGGTTTGCTCATTGAGAGGAAAATGTTGTTCATTATCCACTCCTGGTAAATGTAAATAACAATCGCCAGCCCGATCACAACTACGGCAGAACGAACCAGGCGCCAGCGCAACTCCTCAAGATGCTGCAAAAACGACATTTGTGTTCCTTCTTCCTGTTCGCTCATATTATCATTTGAAGATGCAAAAGTAAGTAACATCTGAAAATAACCGATGAATTTAACTGCATTGTTTTAGCTCATTCCACAAATGAGTGGAAATAATCTTGTTTGAAATGATAAACTTTGATTAATAGTTTGTTTATGTAGCATTTATCTAGTATTTTAGTCTAGGAACCGAATATTAGAGGAATTCATACAACCTTTCGGAAACAGGAACCAACACATTATATTAAATTTTTGACACATTTTATGGAGCAAACAACAGATTTGAAGGTTGCCCTACGAACGTTTTTCGGCTTTGACAGTTTTAAAGGCCATCAGGAAGCCATCATTACCAATGTATTGAACAAACAAAATACATTTGTAATCATGCCTACGGGAGGTGGTAAATCACTTTGTTATCAATTACCTGCACTTATTTTAGACGGCACCGCAATTATCGTATCGCCACTGATTGCGCTGATGAAAAATCAGGTTGATGCTATAAGGAATGTGAGTGATCACAATTCGGTTGCACATTTTCTTAATTCATCCTTAAGTAAATCAGAGATCAATCGCGTAAAGGAAGATATCCAGGAAGGAAAAACAAAGCTTTTGTACGTTGCTCCCGAATCGCTTACGAAAGAAGAGAATATTGAGTTTTTGACCTCGGTTCCGATTTCGTTTTTCGCTATTGACGAGGCGCATTGTATTTCGGAATGGGGACATGATTTCAGACCGGAATACCGCAGGTTAAGAGAAATCTTTGAACGTATTTCAAAAGTACCGATCATCGCTCTTACGGCAACAGCAACTCCTAAGGTTCAATTGGATATTCAAAAGAACCTGAACATGCTGGATGCTACCCTTTACAAATCATCCTTCAACAGAGATAATTTGTATTATGAGATCCGTCCGAAACGACAGGTAGAAAAAGAAATCATTAAATATATTCGTCAACGCGAAGGGAAATCAGGTATTATCTATTGTCTTTCGCGAAAGAAAGTAGAAGAAATAGCCGAACTACTTCAGGTAAACGGAATCAACGCTCTGGCATATCATGCCGGATTGGATGCAACCACTCGTGCCCGGCATCAGGACATGTTCCTGATGGAAGAAACAGATGTAATTGTTGCTACCATCGCCTTTGGAATGGGAATCGATAAACCGGATGTGCGATTTGTGATCCATCACGATATTCCGAAATCGCTTGAAAGTTACTACCAGGAAACCGGTCGGGCCGGTAGAGATGGCGGAGTAGGGGAGTGTATTACATTCTATAGCTACAAGGATATTGAGAAACTGGAAAAATTCCTCCAAGGGAAACCGGTTGCAGAACAGGAGATTGGAAAACAACTGCTGAATGAGATTGTTTCTTATTCGGAAACTTCTGTTTGTCGCAGGAAATTCATTCTTCATTATTTCGGTGAAACATTTGATGAAAGAGGATGTAATGAAATGTGCGACAACTGTAAGCATCCGAGGGAACGTTTCGAAGGGCAGGAGTATGTTGCGCAATTGCTGCAAGTAGTAGATGCTCTGCATGAACAGCAGAAATCGAAACATGTTTGTTCCTTCCTTCATGGCGCAATAACTGCAGAAATGAAAAGCTACAGTCATGATCTGATGGAAAGTTTTGGCTGCGGTAAGGAAAAAGACGAGCACTTCTGGAATGCAGTGATCAGACAAACAGTTGTTGGAGGTCTGTTGTATAAAGACATTGAGACATACGGAACTCTGAAGTTTACTGAAAACGGACGTAAGTTTTTGG
>CBFGMW010000372.1:0-3759 GCA_965649925.1 uncultured Fluviicola sp. | reverse complement strand
TAAATCAATGCTGCTTTTATGAATTGATTTGTTTCCTTGTGCTTACCTGCAACCTGTCCGTAGTAAACATCTGCCTCTTTTTTGCGGTGAAGCAGGGTGTACATGTCGCCTACTTTTTCATTGTCATTGAGTTCTTTGTACAGTTCTATTGCGTTGGCAATTAAGTTTCCCTGTACAAAACATTCGGCAGCTTTTGGTTTATCGTTCAGGTGCTTGAGATAGACAGAAGCCGCGTCGGAATACAATTTTCCATCGGCAAGGGTTTGCGCAGCCATCCGATTGTCTTTCAGTAATTTCATGTAAATGAATGCCGCTTTCTCGTATTCTTTCTGATCAACCAGTTCCTGTGCTGTTTTCCGGTATTGTTCCCGGAGCGAATCATAGTAGTTCCCGATATCAACCGATCCGCCGCTTCGGGTATTCGAATTGGAATTGCTGCTGGCAAAAATGGAGAAGACCGACCACTTTTTCGACAGTTCCAACCGGCCATTGCTTTCTCCACGCGAACTTCCGGCTTCATCTAGCGGAATGGCATATTTCAACGCTTCGTTTGGATTGTTTCTCAGCATATCAAGTAATTTATCGAGCTGCTTTTGATTTCTTTTCTCCAGGTCTTCCAGGTTCTCCTTCGCTCTGTCGCTGTAACTGCCGCTTTTTCCACGCATAAACGGTTTCATCAGGAAACCCATCATTTTTCCGAAACCATTTGCCTCGCCTTCTTCGGCAGTGCTGTTTTCTGAAATACCGATTCCCCGGCCCGGATTTTCACCGGATGGTTTCTTTCTGAACTGTGACCGCAGAAAACCCAGTTTCACTTTTTCAAAAAGGCTCAATGGTTTATCCTGCATTTTCTCACGCTTCGGAAAAACCTGCTGTTCCAGTTTCTCTAACGCTTTTTCAACATCGACAGGTGCAATTTGAAAACTCCTGATCTCATTCGGGATATAGGGCACTTCTTCCGGGCGGATAACCTGGATGGATGATTGCTCCGGCATGAGCATAAACTGCCCGAAATTTACTTCTTCTTTCAATTCAACCAAACCAATTTCGGGATGCATGAGCCAAACTGATCTTTCGAAGAGTTTCTCCATTTCCGCCGGTGTCATGGCTGGAAAAAGCTCCGATCTCCCGGCTATAAAAAAGGATGAGGAAACCTGCTGACAGCACTCGTTTTGTTCAAGGTTCAGTAGGTCGGCTTTCCCTTTCAGAATGATTAAACAGCCCCAAACAACATTGGCTTCCATTCCCGGAAGCGGGTAAACTGAAATTTGCTTTAAGCTCAGGTTCATGCGCTGAATTTCCAGCAGCCAGTTTTTGACCGATGCGCCTTTGACCAGGATTCCGTTTAAAGGAAAACGATTGTGCTGAGAGGGTTTTAAACTAAGCTCCATAAGTCAAAATGTTCTTTATGAATGGTTCTATAAATGCATTCTGGAATTCAACGGTTGTGAGGCTCTTCGCTTCCGTTTTCTTGAAAAATTCGTCGCCGCAAAATGCATTTTGGGTTGCCACGCCAATTTTAGTATCTAGTACCGAGGGAACAAAAATAGTTGGAACAGAAGGATTGCTGCTTTTCAGGATCAGCATTCCGGACCGGTTCACTTCAATTTTACTTCCATCATCGAAGGTGAATTCATCGCTGATGGTTTCAGTTGATTTGGCTATTTTGTTGAGCGTTTTACAATTCACAATTTTAATGGTCCCCGAATGATGATTGAAACGTAATTCGTGATTGTTAAACACCAGGTTGCGTTGTTCACTAATGGAAATTGAATATATATTCTTAAGAATATTCCGTTGTGTGTTTAACCCTGGAATCTTATTTAAAACACTTTGTTTGGCTTCCCTGAATTGTTGGTTTGTTTCGAACGACTCAGAATGATCCGGAGTAGCCAGAGCTATATCCGGGTGAATAACCCAGTTCCCTTTGGATGAACGATACCTGAAATTTCCACCGTCGTAATGTAAACCTCCTTTTGAAATCGTGTTCTTATCGAAAAATGCCGGTCGTTCTATCCGGGTACTTAAGTTGTACAGTATGCATTGATTCTCATGAGGATCAACAATTACCAGCACCTGATTTCCATCAGAATTCCATCCAATCTCATATTGACCTCTGAATGGTATTTTGTCCCATATTAATTCCAGGCCTTTGGTGTTATTAGTGGTGAATTCAGTTCGGGAAAATTCTTCGGAAAAGCGAAACAATTTCGAATCATTGGAAACCAGTAAACAGGTTTTTCCATCTACAGCAGGCACGTATTCATAACCATTCGACGGATAAAACAAAATAGGATATTCGCCACGGAATGCTCCGCGGTGTACTTTACGCGGTGCAGATTCTTTTTTCCAAAGTTCTTCAAGCGGCAGTTGAATGTGCTGTAATAAACGTTTGCTGTGCTGCTGTTTTTTATACACATCAATATTTCCAACGGCATCGGTATAAATCCAGTAAGCTACTGCATGATGAAATTCATTTACCGCTTTCAGCATAGAGGATTGTTTTAATATAGATTGCTCCGTTATTACAAATAGCTCCTGCTCCTTACCTGGCGGGAAATCGTTCAAATAATCCGTTAGACCATTCACCGCATTCAGCTGAGCATCCAGTTCACTTAAAGCATCAATGAGCGATGAAATGGAATTGGAATCTATTTCTTTGTATTTCTCTCCAATAACATAACTGCGACAAGGAATATCGGTTTTCGGATGTTTCGAAATAGCCAGCATAATTGCGAATGCCACAGTTTTGGGCGTACCCCAGTTTTTGAGTGAGCTGTCGATGAGAATAATCCGTTCCAGATTATTTTGCTGCGGCGGAATTTCGCGCTGAATATACAAAGCTTCGTTATTGGCCAAACGCGATAAGAACACGAGGTCATCGTTTGCAAATTCGGACACCAGTAATTTGTCGAAATCGCCTTTATTCGTTAAATCAGAAATACCACCCAAAGGCTGACTACTCGGCAAGGAACTGTGTACCGGAATGTTTAGTCCACCCCACAAATGTTTAATCAAGGTCCCAACCGGACGCGTTCTGTCGTTGGCAATTAATTCGCTGATAAAATCTGTTGGAGGAGCTTCCTTCCCTGCTTCAAAGGGCGGCTCCAGCAATTCGAATAAATCCGGAAGTTCAGGAAGCGCGGCAATTTTATCCAGGATTTGTTGAACCGTAGTTAATTTCGGGGCCAGTACACTGAAAACGCGCAAATCGCGGATCAGAACTTTCCTGGAATATGGAGCAGGCGTTAAACAATCATCCAATTCAGGGCTGCTGATAGCACCGATAATTTCCCGCGTATTTTTAATAGAACCAACTCCATGACATTTTTCAAAAATTGCCTGGAAAAGCTGCAATTTTTTAGAACCTCTTTTAAATTCTTCCGGAACGGATGTCAAAAGCATCAAAAAGTCTTTGGCCCGTGCTCTTTCTTCTTCCGTGTTATCGTCCATGATCAGGCTGTCAAGTTCATTCAACAGCTGTTTCCCGTTTGCGTTAGTTGCAATAATTGCCAGTAACAACGCACCAAACGGAGGAAGCCCCTGCAGGGAAAGCACAGGAATTATTTCTTTCAGAAACGCCCGGTAAGCAATGGTACTTCCACCGGGAATTGACACTACTTCTCCCTGCTCTTCCCAGTGCCAGAAATAGTTTTCAATCGATTGAAAGTAATTGCCTTTTGCCATATTTAACTCACGGGATTTTTGATGGTCATTCTATATGAAGCCAATGACAAGGGTTGTAGATCGGAATGATTG
>CBFGMW010000371.1:0-3765 GCA_965649925.1 uncultured Fluviicola sp. | reverse complement strand
AACCTTATGTGAATTTAGTCAGATAAAATTTGGATATATTAAAACCTTAGAATACACAGAGGTTCACACAACGCTTGTGCTGAAGCTCGAGCGAAGGCGCAAAGGGAGGAAAGATGACAAATTCAACCTCTCTGCAAACTCCGCGAAAAACTCAGAGAGCTCTGCGGTAAAATGAAAATGTAACACACCTTTAGAACAATTATCCTATCTTGCGTTAACTCAAAAAACAATACATGAATATTATAGCATTTGGCGCTAGCAGCAGCCGACAATCGATCAATCAGCAATTTGCTCATTTTACAGCACTGCATTTTGGCGACGAAGTTCAATTACTCGACCTGAACGATTTTGAAATGCCTATTTATTCGATTGACAGAGAGAAAGAAACAGGTTTTCCTGAAAAGGCGCTTGAATTTTTAGACATCCTGGCTGATGCAGATTTACTGGTGATTTCTATGACTGAGCATAATGGCGCTTATTCTGCTGCTTTTAAGAATATTCTTGACTGGACAAGCAGAGCTGAAAACGATATATTTCAACATAAACCAATGGTTTTACTGTCCACTTCTCCGGGAGGATTTGGCGGTGGAAATGTAATGAAGCTTGCCCTCACCCGTTTCCCAAAACACGGAGCAGAAATTATCGGGAATTTCAGTTTGCCAAAATTCCATGAGAATTTTAAGGACGGAATAGTTGACGAGGAGTTGAACAAGCAGTTCCAGGAAATGCTTCAAAACACGAAAAACACCTTAAAAATTCAAATCGGATTATAGAGATTAAAAATAAAAATCCCCGCTTCGAACGAAGCGGGGATTTTTTGTTTCAAGTATTATTGATTGGTTATTTTTTACATTCGGCAATCATGTATTCTGTTGTAGCTTTCCCCCAGAAAGGTTTTTCAACTTTCGTTTCTGTTTGAAGTTTGTATTTCTCCTCTGCCTTTGTAAAATATTCCATAGCATTCTTAGCTCCGCCCCCGAACATTTTTGGTGTGTAGTAAACCGACATTCCTTTTGCCAGGTAAATATGCGGATTGTTCTCATTTTCTTTTTTGGCCAACTCCAGGTTCTCATCGAAAATTTTCCCGTATTCTTTCCATCGGTTTTGCGGATCAACAGCCAAACGCGCATTTGCAACCATTGCGGTTAAAACGTAAACCTCATCTTTCAACGGACAACTTTCTTTTACAACAGCTAAAGATTTATCAGCTGCATCCAGGTAAATATCCTTCAGCTTCACGTTTGTTTCGAAATAAGACATTTGAACCGCACAGTATGCCGAATAATATGCCGGAATCCAGTTTGCCGGATATTGGTTCTTGACTTTATCGATTTCTGCTGAACGCTGTTTCCACATTTGAATGGTTGAAAGCGTGTCGAGATTTCCACAAGGTCCTGCCAGTTGCGCAGAAACCAAACTGTCTACATTTTGAGCCATCACCGGTACTGAGACCAATAATGTAAGTGCAATAATGGTTTTTTTCATAGTTATATTATTTAAGTTCTTTTTTTAGAGAAAAAGATAAAGAGCCAAAAAGAGGAATAGTTAATTAGTTTGAGCTTTTACTCTCCTCCTGCCTTTTTCTCTCTTCCTCTTTCCGTCTATTTCTCTTTAAAGTTCGTCTTTATTAAATTCACGCAACGACAGGTTGATTCCCAAGAATACATTGAAATAGAACGGAGGCTGTATTGCATAGCTCTGATTGCCATCCAGACTGTAGCGGTATCCTAATACATTCTTATTGTTCGTTATATTATCCATGCTCAAATATACAACAGCAAACATTTTCTTGATCGTTGTCAAATAACTTATTGTTAACGCTAAGTTTTGATAAGCCGGAGCTCGGTCTGACAAAAACCGTTCCGAGTTCGGATTGTAATACGGTCTTCCACTCGCATAAGAGTATGTAGCTGAGAAATTGGTCTGAGCTTTCATCCAGAAATACTTCATAACCAGATTAAAGTTATGGTCTGAAATGTAATCAGGTGTTACTTTATCGATATAATTCTGGTACAAACGCTTGGTGTCGATGTAACTGTATGAAATCCAGTAATCCAGGTTTTCAACTGTCTTCTTATCACGGAAGAAAAAATCAATTCCTTGTGCATAACCCGATCCACTGTTATCCACTTCTCCCAAATCAAAGCGGAATTGATTCGGTGTGTAGGCAGTACCTTTCTCCCGAACTAACTGATCGTATGATTTATAGTATCCTTCAATTCGGAATATACGATCTTTAGCTATTACCTGGTAGTTTACCATGTAATGCACGGCATGTTGAAATCCGGGTCTGTAGCCCTGAAGCAAATACGTAGTTCCGGCAGTTTGATAGAACATTCCTGTTGCCAATGAGATTTGGCTGTATTTAGACGTTTTGATTGCTGCCGCAAATCGCGGTGAAATATTCCCTTTTGCCAAAAGCTGTGAATACTCAGCACGAATTCCGGGCTTGATGGCAACTCGTTTTAGAGGTAAAATATCCGCTTCGGCATATACCGCGCTTAGCAACTCAGAGAATTGCCCGACCAGCGTATCAAATTTCTGTGTATAAGTGTAGCGCTGAACTTCTGAACCCATCATCATCCGAAAACGCATGTTGTGGTTGTAGTTCATTTCTCCTCTGGCCTGCACACGTTCGTCATGACGGTAAACAGAAAGTACATCGTAAGCAATGTTATCAGTGTTACTGCTTAGCGATAATGCGGTGTAATACGACCACGAGTTGTTGATATAATCGCGATACGAAGTGTTTACATAGGTATTTTCATTTGCCAATCCGAACTTCAGTTTCTGACTCGGATCTGCCGGATTCACAATCTCTATACCGGTAGCGTTATACGATTGAGTAACTGTAGTTTTGAACATTCCCAACGTTGGGGTTTGAGCAACATAACGACCAGAAAACCCGAAACCCTGCGGCACTTTGAAAAAGTCGACATTTGGCTTTGTCAGAAGAAAGAACGGGCTCAAATTCGTATAATTCGTGCTAAACTCAACGGCATTCTTATTTTCCATTAATTTCGATCCGCTCACATAAACCCCTGCAAAATTTGCGCCGATATTCATATTGCTTTGATCGGGTAAATCATTTGTAGAAAGATCCAGCACAGCCGACATGGCTTGTCCATAGCGCGCAGTATAACCTCCGGTACTGAATGCTGTTCCTTTAAATTGAAACGGATTGAAACGCGTACGTTGTCCGACACCGGGAACAGAACTGTTAAAGGCGTTTTGGGCTATCATCCCGTCAATAATTACAGCAGCCTCGTTCACATCGCCACCACGCACCATAATTCCGGTTTGATCTCCACCGTTTCGCTGAACTCCCGGAAGCGTTTGAATTGCTCCGGCAATATCTCCTTGTCCACCTGCCGTGGTAACAATATCCAGCGGATCGAGAATAGCAACTGTTCTATCGTTACTAGCCTTAATACTTCCGGCAGAAATTATGATTTCTTCAATTAGTCCGTCTTCTACTACAACAATATCCTTTTGCATAGTTTCACCCTGAATATCAATTTCGAAAACCTGAACTTCAACGCTTTCTTTTTCAACAGTAATCTTTTGTTTTCCGGTAGAATAAGTCAGCAAACTGTATGTTCCGTCAATTCCTGTTAATGCAATATCCGTTGAACCTTCTATGGTTACAACAGCATCAGGAATTACCTTTCCCTGTTTGTTTTTCACTACTCCGTTAATGGTTGTTTGACCAAAAGTCACGGCGGTAAGTAAAATGAATGTAGTTATTAGTAAAATTATTCTCAT
>CBFGMW010000370.1:0-3772 GCA_965649925.1 uncultured Fluviicola sp. | reverse complement strand
GTAGAAAACAGTCTTATTGTGTTAAATTTGCAGAATGAATTTTAATGATTTAGGATTAAACGAACAGGTATTAGAAGCAATTTATCACATGGGCTTTGAAACACCAACCCCGGTTCAGGAACTATCAATTCCAATTATTTTAGAAGAAAAAGATTTGCTGGCTTGTGCGCAAACAGGTACCGGTAAAACTGCTGCATTTATTTTACCTATACTTCACAAGTTAACAGGTAAAGAAGATAATTCCATCAATACTTTGATTTTGGTTCCTACCAGGGAATTAGCTGTTCAGATCGAACAGGAAATTCAAGGATTGTCTTATTTTGTTTCAGTAGGATCGATCGCTATTTATGGTGGTGGTGATGGTACAAAATGGGAAGAACAAAAAGCTGCAATTGTAGAAGGAACAGATATCATTGTTGCTACTCCGGGAAAATTACTTTCGCACATGATGCAGGGTTATGTTGATTTCAGTCAGTTGGAGCACCTGGTTTTGGATGAAGCGGACAAAATGCTGGATATGGGATTTTCGGATGATATAGAACGAATTATTTCGAAACTTCCGAAAAAGAGACAAACATTGTTGTTTAGTGCAACCATGCCTCCCAAGATCAAGAATCTTTCAGCTAAAATCTTAATTGATCCGAAGGAAATAGCGCTTTCGATATCTAAACCGGCGGCCGGTGTAACACAGCGTGTTCAGTTGGCTTTCGATGAACAAAAGGATGCTTTGCTAAAACGTACATTGGAGGCACGACCTGATTATACGAGTATTATCATTTTTACATCGCAAAAGACGAAAGTGAACAGTATTGTTCATTATTTGAAACGAAATGGTTTCAGAAACACGGAAGGTGTTTCATCGGCATTGGAGCAAGATATGCGGGAAGAAGTATTGAGAGGTTTCCGCTCTAAACGAATCCGTATTTTGGTTGCAACCGATGTGATGAGCCGCGGAATTGATATCAAGGAAATCAATATGGTAATCAATTACGATGCGCCTCGTGATGCGGAAGATTATGTTCACAGAATTGGTAGAACAGCCCGCGCTAATACGAAAGGGGAGGCTTACACATTGATTAATCCGAAAGACATGCCAAAACTTGCACGTATTGAACGATTGATCGAAGTACAGATAGAACGTGTTCCTATGCCGGAAGATTTGGGTGTAGCTCCGGAATTTAAAACTTCATCTTCCGGAGGCGGAGGCGGAAATGGAAATAAAGGGAAGAAACCGTTTTTTAAGAACAAGCATAAATCAAAACCAAAAGCGTAATAGGTAAGTAGTAGTGACAAGTCGCGACTTGTCACTACTACTTACCGCGATCCGGATAATCCGGCATAAAAAAAGTCCCGGCGTTTGTCGGGACTTTATGCTGATAGAATAAATTCTTTTTATTTTTTCAATGAGTCAACTACTGCTTTGAACGCATCAGGATGGTTCATTGCAAGGTCAGCTAATACTTTACGGTTCAATTCGATACCGCTTTTGTGGATAGCTCCCATGAATTGAGAATAGCTCATTCCGTGAGCACGAGCACCAGCGTTGATACGCGTGATCCACAATGAACGGAAGTTTCTTTTCTTTTGCTTACGACCTTCGTAAGCGTAGTTTAATCCTTTTTCAATAGCATTTTTTGCTACTGTCCAAACATTCTTTCTGCGGCCGTAGTAACCTTTGGCCAGCTTCATGAAATTTTTTCTGCGGGCTCTTGAAGCCACATGATTTACCGATCTTGGCATATCTTTTAGTTTTTAATAGTGAGTGTCCGCCTTGACGGATCTTAGGTACTCAATACTTGGTTAACAATACCGTTCCGTAAACAGATACCTCGTATCGAATCGGAACATAAAATTTAAAACAAAACTTTTCGCGTTAGCGATCCGTTTTATTTCATGTTCAACATTAATTTAACGTTCGACAAATCTGATTGGTGAACCAAACCTGCGTGAGTTAAATTACGTTTTTGCTTCTTGGTTTTTTTCGTAAGAATGTGGCTTTTGAAAGCGTGTTTTCTCTTGATTTTACCAGACCCAGTTACAGTGAATCTCTTCTTTGCACTGGATGTTGTTTTCATTTTTGGCATTTCTCTTTTTTTTTAAAAGTGAATACTCTATCAGCATCTATTAATTAGCAACTATCAATTGATAATTATTTGTCTCAAACATTTTAGACTTCCGCCTCAGGCGGATTGTCTCTTATCAGTAGCTTCGCTACTTCTTTTTCGGGTTAATCATTACGATCATTCTTTTCCCTTCCAGTTTTGGTAACTGTTCCGGTGTACCAACGTCTGCAAGTTCCTGAATGAAATTCAATAATAAGATCTCACCTCTTTCTTTAAATACAATTGTTCTACCTCTGAAGAATACATAAGCTTTCAACTTGGAACCTTCGGTTAAGAACTTTTTAGCGTGTGATAACTTGAATTGAAAATCGTGATCATCTGTGTTGGGACCAAAACGAATTTCTTTCAAAACCACTTTACTTTGTTTTGCTTTAAGTTCTTTCGACTTTCTCTTTTGGTTGTATAAGAATTTACGGTAGTCCATAATTTTACACACCGGCGGAACCGCATTTGGCGAAATCTCAACCAAGTCAAGCTCTTGCTCTTCAGCTAAGCGCATTGCTTCTGAGGTTTTCATTACCTGCGGCTCACCATCCTCTACTACTAAACGAATTTCAGGCGAAAGAATTTTTCCGTTGATGCGGTGTACTTCCGTTTCAACTCTTTTTATAAAAGGTTTTTTGTTGTCTTTTCTCATTCAGTTTTTTACACGTTTGTGGATAATTCGCTCTCAATTGCCTGCTGAATCAAATCTGCAAACGCCTGAATACTCATTGAACCTTTATCTCCTTCGCTGCGTTGGCGCACTGAAATCTCACGATTTTCAGCTTCTTTTTCACCTACTACAAGCATGAAAGGGATTTTTTTCAATTCTGCTTCACGAATTTTCTTTCCAATTTTTTCGTTTCTATCATCAACGAAGCCGCGAATATCGGAATTATTTAGCAATTCTGAAACTTCTTTTGCATACTCGTTGTATTTATCTGAGATCGGCAGGATAGCTACCTGGTCAGTTGCAAGCCATAAAGGGAAGTCACCACCACAATGTTCTAGTAACACGGCAACGAATCTTTCCATTGATCCGAAGGGGGCGCGGTGAATCATTACCGGGCGGTGTTTCTGGTTATCTGCACCGGTATATTCCAATTCGAAACGTTCCGGTAAATTGTAATCTACCTGGATTGTTCCAAGCTGCCATTCACGACCTAAAGCATCCTGTACCATGAAATCCAGTTTCGGACCGTAGAAAGCCGCTTCACCGTATTCAACTACAGATGGCAATCCTTTTTCTGCAGCTGCTTCGATAATTGCACTTTCCGCTTTCGCCCAATTCTCATCGGAACCAATGTATTTTGATGGATTGTTAGGGTCACGCAATGAAACCTGAGCCTTGAATTTCTCAAACTTCAATGTTTTGAAAATGTACAGTACCAGGTCGATTACCTTTTTGAATTCCTCTTTTACCTGATCTTGGGTACAGAAAATATGAGCGTCATCCTGTGTAAATCCGCGAACACGTGTTAATCCGTGTAGTTCACCACTTTGTTCGTAACGATAAACTGTTCCGAATTCTGCAAAACGGGCCGGAAGATCTTTGTAAGAACGCGGCTTGCTTTTGAAAATCTCACAGTGATGCGGACAGTTCATAGGTTTCAATAAGAATTCCTCGTCCGGATCAGGAGTTTTAATTGCCTGAAATGAATCGGCGC
>CBFGMW010000369.1:0-3807 GCA_965649925.1 uncultured Fluviicola sp. | reverse complement strand
AACCGAAAACAAAGCAATAACAATTATTGGGATAATATTTCTCATAGAATGTATCTTACTTTTTTTCGGTGGTACAACACGCTTTGTTTTTTTCCTTGCATGCTGTCTTTTCCGAATCGCTGCATTTCACGTTCTCTTTGCATGTGCCATCAGGGTTGCATTTTTCGCTGGTCGGATTTTCGCAACAAGCCTTTTCAACTTTTGGCTTACAGGTCCCATCCGGATTGCAATTGGCTGATTTAGGATCTGTACAGCAAGATTTACCTTCAATAACCGGGTACTTTAATGCCATCCATTCATTCATTCCTCCACTCATGTTGGAAGCATTGGTAAACCCGTTTTTTTGTAAAACCCCCAGTGCTTTCTTACTTCTGATACCGGATTTGCATACCAACACCAATTGTTTGTCTTTTGGCAGTTTGTTCAGGTTTTGTTCCAGTTCATCCATTGGAATATTGATCTTGTTTTTAACATCAAAATCCGATTCGGTAATTTCCCCTTTTGCTCTGACGTCTACAAACAGAACGTCTTTTTTTGACAGCTCCAAGGCTGTTTTCGGAGTAATTTCCTTAGTTTCGTTTTCACTTGTGCATGACTGCATTAACGACACCAATGCAAGAGTTGTAATAATCAATACTTTTTTCATCTTTACTGTGTTTTAATTTGGGGTTCAAAAATAATTGCGGATTTAATGGAATTCGAGATCATACAGGCTTTTTCACTCATTTCCAGAATTCTCAATGCTCTTTCGGGGTTTAGGTCTGTAGAAATCGTTAGAATTGGCTTGAGAACAATTTCAGAAACCAACCATTTCCCCTCCACTTTTTCAATTGTTCCTATTGCATTGGATTCGAAACTGATAAAATCGATCTTTGAATTTTCTGCAATGGATAAAAAGGTGGTCATGAGACAGGAATTAACGGCTGCCACGAAAAGATGTTCCGGAGACCAAACACCTGCTATTCCCTTTGGAAATTCAGGAGGTGTTACCACTTCAATCTGTTCGGTAAGAATCGGAGAACTAACGACTCCTTTTCTGTCATTCAACCAATGAAGGGTTACTTCGTAAGCGTGTTTTTCATTCATTATTTAGAGAATTATATTAAACAAATAGCCTGAAACGATAATGCAGGCAGCTACTACACCGAAGAAGATCATCAACATTTTTGTTGTCATTACTTTCTTCAGTAAAAGTCCTTCGGGAATTGATAATCCCACAACTGCCATTGTAAAAGCGATTGCTGTACCTATTGGAATCCCTTTTTGAACCAGAACTTCCATTATTGGCAAGACACCTGCAGCATTACTATACATCGGAACACCTGCAATTACAGCAATCGGGACAGCAAATGGATTATCGGAAGTAATATATTTTTCGAAAAAACCGGTTGGGATAAATCCATGCATTATACCTCCTATTGCAATACCAATTAATATGTATATGGAAACTCCTTTTACTATCCCTAATGATTCATTTAAAATAAAAGGAATACGCTGGCGAAAAGTTTGGTGATTCAACTCTTCTTCCTGATCAACTATCTGTTTGTTTTCCAGTATTTTTTGAACCCACGGAGTGAGCATTCGTTCAAGTTTCATACGTCCAAGAATGTACCCTGCAATCATCGATAAAATTATCCCGCTGATTATATAAACAATTGTCACCTTCCATCCAAACATTCCGATGAATAGTGCAACTGAAACGGCGTCCACCAAAGGAGATGAGATTAAAAAAGCTAAAGTTACTCCCAAAGGAATACCTCCTTTTACGAACCCAATGAACAAAGGAACAGAAGAACAGGAACAAAAAGGGGTGATAGTTCCAAAGAAGGAAGCAAGGAAATAATCCAGTCCGTACCATTTTCGCCTGGTGAGAAAATTGCGTACTTTATCAATTGGGAAATAGGAATTAATGACTCCCATTACCATCGTAATGATAAAAAGCAAAATAAAAATCTTAACCGTATCGTAGACAAAGAAGTTTAAAGCATCTCCCAGCTTACTCCCTTCCGAAATATTAAAAACAGAATAGATTAAAATATCAGCCAAATATTGAAGCCAATCAAACATGATTTATCCTGTATTTGAATTGTTTCATCGTTTTAACAACATTTACTGCCTTCTCCAGATCGTAACCTTGCTTGATCAGGAAACACGCAACTCTCAAATTTCTTCCTCCACTTCGGCAAACAGGCACAACATCTCTGTCTTTTGGTTCTTCCTGAAAACGATCTTCAAATTCACTCAACGGAATATGGATAATTTCAGGAACATCGTAAGCCAATTCGCGCACCTCATCCACTTCTGGCACATCAATAAGAGGCACCGTTTTTGGCCCAATCCTGAGCCGTTGTCGGACAAATTTCTTTTACTAATGATTGACTTTCCATTTTGATTATTCCGTTAACAACTTTATAATCTCATTGACATCAGGAACGCGTCCTTTGATTAGTTGTACCCCATCAATCATTAGGACCGGTGTGGTCAGCACATTTAATTCCATCAATTCCATGATGTCTTCAATTTTACTAACCTCTGCCTTAACTCCTGAACGTTTTACTGCCTCAAGTGCATTTTGATAGGCTACGTTGCATTTGGAACAGCCCGTACCTAAAACTTTTACTGTTTTCATCTCTGTTTGGTTCGTTGTACAATGTTACAACCTATTGATTTAAAAAAAAGTGATCTAAGTCACCTAATTAATATAACTTCTTTTTTAACCAAAACGCGATACGTACCATAATGATCAAAGCCGGAACTTCCACCAAAGGACCGATTACACCGGCAAAGGCCTCTCCGGAGTTAATCCCGAAAACACCGATTGCTACGGCAATTGCCAGTTCGAAATTGTTACCGGATGCTGTAAATGAAAGTGCTGCGTTGTCTGAATAATCCGCACCGGCCCATTTTCCCACCAAAAACATCAGAAAGAACATGATGGCAAAGAAAATCACCAGTGGAATTGCCACACGAACAACGTCCATCGGTATGCGCACGATCATTTCACCTTTCAGACTAAACATCACCACAATAGTAAATAATAAGGCTATCAATGTAATAGGAGAAATAAATGGTAAGTACTTGTTTTTGAACCATTCCTCCCCTTTCAAACGAATCAGTGCAAAGCGGCTAATAACAGCTATGGCAAACGGGATCCCAAGGTAAACACCAACTGTTTTGGCAATTTCAAGAATGGTAATATCAATTTTCAAGGCAGAAACTCCGAATAAAGGCAATACAATTTCCAGGTAGAAATAAGCGTACAGACTGAAGAAAAAGACTTGCAGCAAGCTGTTGACACCTACCAATCCGGCTACCAGTTCCCGGTTGCCTTCAGCCAATTCGTTCCAAACAATGACCATGGCAATACAAGGCGCCAGACCAATGATAATGAGACCGGTCATGTATTCCGGATAATCTTTCAGGAACAATACCGCCAAACTGAACATCAGAAATGGTCCTACGATCCAGGTGATGAAAAACGACACCAGCAGTAATTTCGGCTTCGCTAATACTTTTGGAATTTTGGAGAATTGCACTTTCGTCAATGGTGGAATCATCATTAAGATCAGTCCTATTGCTAAAGGAACATTGGTTGTACCACTTGAAAATGAGTTGATAAAACCATCCGCATTCGGAACGAAATATCCGATCGCAATTCCTATTCCCATAGCAAGGAAAATCCAAAGGGTTAAGAAACGATCTAAGAAACCTAGTTTTTTTCTTTCCGCTGCCGGAGCACAATTATTTGCTGACATGTGATTTTATTTAACTAATGAAAAGACGTACAATGTTTCAAGTGCAATTTGA
>CBFGMW010000368.1:0-3810 GCA_965649925.1 uncultured Fluviicola sp. | reverse complement strand
CCAGTCTATACAAGAATAAAGGAACGTTGCTTTTTATTCAGCGTTTTCAAAATCTGCAACAAGTATACGAAGGCGAAATTCAAACCACGCTTGGTGATAGAGCACTTGGGGTGTTGAGAATGGAAATGTTGAATGGTCATGTCACAGCATTTTTAGTAGCTCAAGAGAACGATCGCATTGATTTCCTGATTCAACAGTATGACACACTTTGCACTCCGGTTTCTGAACCCAAAATATTCTGGACTTTTCCTTTGCTATCCTCTCAAAACATAGGTCAATATTCAATAGAAATTTCCCCGAAAAAACAATTTGCTGCTGCAGTATTGAATTATCGGGATAAAGAAAACGGAGTTGATTATTTGTCTTATGCGCTGTTTGGGAGTGATATGACTATGATTTATCGGGATGACCTTCTATCAGAACGAAATAATAACAACAGTAGTTTTTCCAGTTGGTGGCTCAATGAACAAGGAGGCATGTTAGTTGCTGAAAACGTTTTGACTCCCAAAGCAATCTTTGAAAAGAAAAGTAGCCGGCAAATGGAATATGTGAATATGCATATTCTGGAGAAGGGGGCGAGAAGTCAGTTTCGTTTAGTTGGGCCGCCAAACGCCTACCTTTCCCAATTGACTTGTTCATTAACGGAAAACGGAAGAGTAGTTGGTACGGGTATATATTGCACCGAAAAAGATCATTTTCGCGGAATTTTTTGTTTTACCCGAAAGGACTCTAGCCAGCAGGAAGTTGTAGTCAGTACCTGGGACAGAAAATCAAATCCCGAATTAGCAACTTTTGATTTGGGGTTCTCAAGAAAGAGAAGAGGAAATAAGGAACGTATTCACCAATATGTTTGTAATCAATCCAAATTATTGGGTGAGTTTTCAATGAACAGTAAAACCCGAATTTCAGTTTGGGAAAGACGATACTATATAGTGAATAAATCAAGTGTTACATACGCTGCGAGAGATATTATGATTCTCAAAATAACGGATAATCTGCTCGTTGATACACAGGTGATTCCGAAAATTCAATATTCGTATAATGATGATGGCATAAATAATTCCACCTTTTTAGCTCTTGACTCTAACAAACTTTTGATGTTTTTCAACGACGAATCAAAGAACTATCTTTCGGCCGGTAATCACAAAGAATCTTCTGCAGAACCAACTTTCATAACGCGTTTGTCAGGAATTGATCTGGTTCAGGTGAAGTATGATACGGAAACAAGCAGGCTTGAAAGAAAGTTCTGTTCAATGAAACAGTTTTCGATTTGATGTGTGCGCCAAAATACTGGGTTCTAAACGATCAAAACAAAACACTATTGCTGTATTTCTACTTTAAAAACAAGGAGCGTTTTGCATATTGGCAATTTTGATGGTAGCTCGAATTCCCGAAAATTAAAAAGCCCCGAAGTGATGCTGACATCTGCTCCGGGACTTTAACCTAAAACTAATTACTACTACTATTTGGAAGTTAGTCCACTTTTGTGCGGACTGAGGAATACATGAGATACAATTCGTTATTTCTGTTCTGTAAATAATCGAAATAACGATCGAAACTTTGTCGTAAGATCAATTCAATGTCTTTTAAAATTTTTTCAAGGCTGTGAAGCTGATTTTTAAAAATACCCATTGAATTTTGATCAGTTGTAAGCAAATCTAACTGAGCCACTTTTAAAGCAAATCGTGAAAACGCACCTCTGAATTCAGGAATTTCTCCCCACATCGAATGGTTTTGAACACAAATCGTTTCGATCGTTCTGTAGTTGTTCAGGATGTTTTCTGCCGCGCTCTTCATAGTTCAAAAGTTTAAATTCAACCTTGTTTCTTTCAATAGTAACGCTTTTCAAATCCGAAAGTTGTAATTCAAATGTGAAGAAAACTTAAAGAGAATGAATTGTTGAGTAAACGGTATAGAAATCCAATTTCGTGGTTCTGCTGTTTTCCTTTTCGAATTACATAATATGAGTTTCGGGAGTTTTTTTGATTCAAATTACACGGCGATTTCCTGTTGTTTTCTCGTCTAAACCGCAATCGAAAAAGGCACTTTTATTATTCGCGGGGTATTTCCTGTTTTTCGCTTTAAACTTTTGATTTTTCATGAGCCTAAAAATGAGTCGCAGCAAGTAATAATTCTGTATTTTCATCCTCGTAAATGAACTGCACTTTTTCTAGTTGGACTCTCCGTTTTCGAACGTATACCGTAAGTATCGTTTTTGTTTTTCTGGCTTTTCAGTTGGGGGCTCAAAAAGCTTCATTTCGCGTGTTTTCGGTTGAAGACGGTTTGGCGCAATCTCAGGTCTATGCAATAACTCAGGATCATAAAGGTTATCTGTGGATTGGAACCAGGGGTGGTGGTCTTTCGCGTTTTGACGGAACAACCTTTCAAACGTTCAGTGAAAAGGACGGATTGGTTAACAGTTATGTTTCATCGCTCGTTCAGGATCAGAGAAAAAGGATGTGGATCGGAACGAACAACGGCTTATCGTATTTCGACGGGATAAAATTCCATACCATTCAACATCCGAAAGCATTCAGCGCATTTTCCATTCACGATATTTCAATACGTTCTAACGGAGAAGTCTGGGTGGCAACAAATTACGGTTTGTACCGGGTTGAAGGAAGTAAGCTGGTGGAAATGAACGGAAAGTATGATCTGAAACCAAAATCTGTTAATACACTTTTGTTTGATGAAAAGGACCAGCTCTGGTTTGGTACAGGAACCGGTTTGTTTTCAATCAATTTACATACAGCTAAAACAACATCCTGGGGAATGAAGTCGAAAGTCATGCGGAATTCCATTACCTGTCTGAGCCTGGATAAAAAAGGTGATTTGTGGTTTGGAACTTATGGCGATGGTGCTTATTGTAAACAGGGTGACAAAGCCTTTCGGGTTGATTTGAAACATGAACTTTATACGGAAACTGTTTTTGATATTTTCTTTGATCAAAAAGACATCTGCTGGTTTGCTACGCTAAGAAAAGGAGTGGTTCAGTATAATTCTGTAACGAAGAAATTCGCAGCATTCAACGAGAAAAACGGAATCGGAAATAACCACGTGAGAACCATTTTTTGCGATAATTCGGGCGCGTTTTGGTTTGGAACCTCAGGTGGAGGAATTTCTCAATTTACAAGTAAGCTGTTTACTCATTACACCACTAGTTCAGGTTTAGGAGGGAATTTCGTTTACAGTATTTATAGGGACCGCAGCGGAAAATTGTGGACGGGAACTGCTCAAAACGGTGTAAGTGTTCTGGATGAAAACGGGTTTTATCAGTTGAATAAGGCCGACGGATTTGATGCAGTTAAAGTAAAAGCCATTGCCGAAGATAAAAAGGGCACGCTTTATTTTGGAACCGAAGGACAGGGAATCGGAATGTTGAAATCAGGGAAGTTCTCCTGGGTGAAGGGAACGAAAGGGGTGTATGTCAGGCAAATGGTCACCGATTCCAAAGGTTCTGTTTGGGCAGCAACTTCCGGCGACGGACTATTGAAAATAAATCAGAAAAACGGCAGAGTTGAATCTTTTCGTGTAAAGAACGGCATTCTTCAAAACCGATTGACAGCTGTTTTCATCGATTCCAAAGAGCGTATTTGGTATGGAACCGAATCCGGAGGTGTGGGAATTATAGATCCGAAAACCAGGAAACGTTATTACGTTACCGAAAGTGATGGACTTGTTTCAAATGCAATTCGATGTATTACAGAAGACAAATTCGGGCACATTTGGATTGGAACTGCAGGATCCGGAGTAGTTGAACTGAAATTTACCGGAAAACCAATGATTGTTTCAACGCTCGGGTTGAAAAGC
>CBFGMW010000367.1:0-3811 GCA_965649925.1 uncultured Fluviicola sp. | reverse complement strand
GATTTGGATGGTTAAATAATGACTAAATCATTGACTTCGATTTCAGAGAACATTTTGCGTTCACCTTCATTGGTTTTATAGAAGCGAGACACCAGTTTTCCATCTACTGCGATATGTACTCCTTTTGAACACAACTCTTCCAAAACCCTGGCCCAACGACCGAAAGCTGTAATCCGGTGGACATTGCGTTTAATCTGGATATTTCCTTCACGATCCAAAATATTTTCTTGCGTTGACATTGAAAAATTAACAACCTTCTTACCGTCGGGAAGCACACTGAACCGCGGTTCAGATGCTATTTTCCCGATAATGCTTACCTGATTGAAATTCATGCTCAAAGGAGCTTTTCGAATTGATTCCATAATGATTGAGATTACTTGGTTTTACTTGCAGTTTGTACAGAAGCGGCGGCGGCTTTTCGATTAACAATCACGAAATCATTTAATTCAATTTCTGTGATGAAACGGCGCTCGCCATTTTTATCATCATAGCTGCGATTCACCAATCTGCCTTCCACAACTACTTCTGTCCCTTTGTCGAGAGAACGAATCACACGATCAACCTGATTTCCCCAGGCAATAATGTTGTGCCATTGTGTATTCTCTACCCACTCACCTTTCTTGTCTTTGTAACCTTCGTTAGTTGCGAGTGAGATGCGTGTTTTCTTTACACCTGATTCAAATACTTGTTCTTCTGGTTTTGCACCGATTCTACCGATCAAGCTTACTTTGTTTTTTAACGTACTCATAACTGTTTGTTTTAACGTTTGTAAATAATTTGTTTTGTTTACCCGATTGATTTTGAGTTGTTCAATCGATTTGATGATGCAAAGTTGTGGCGGTGCAAAAACCAGATTCGGTTTTTATCTATTTACTTTCGATTATTTTTCGTTTAAAACCGGTTATTGTCGTTTTTATAATTGATTTACAGATAATTAATTCAAAACTTAAAAATGATATTTTTGAATAAAAAAAGATGGTAAATTTGACGAAAGGGTTTGAAATATAATCTTCAGGGTGAAAACAGTGTGATATGAATCCAATTATTCAAGCAGAGGAATTACTTCAATTGGCCAACAATAAAAATCTGGTTCTTGTGGATGTAAGCACTGGAAAAAATGCCCGATCGAATTATGAAGCAAAGCATTTAGACGGGGCCGTATTTGTAGATCTCAATACACAGTTAGCGGAAATAAAGGATGATGTTTCTGATGGTGGAAGACATCCTTTACCGAGGATTAAAAATTTTGCAAAGACACTATCAAATCTTGGAATTTCTTCCAAAAGTCACGTTGTGATTTACGACGACAGTAACGGATCAAATGCCGCTTCACGGTTATGGTGGATGCTCCAATCTATCGGGCATGAAAACGTTCAGGTTTTAAATGGGGGAATTGAAGCTGCAAAAAAAGTTGCTTATCCAATAAATTCAAAAGCGGTAATTATCACTCAAACAGAAAAATACAGCGTTGATTACTGGAAACTTCCAATTGCAGACATCACTGAAGTAGAAGATGTTTCGCAAAGTGCAAATCACCTGATTATTGACGTTCGAAGTGTTGAGCGTTACAATGGAGAAACGGAACCCATTGATTTGATTGCCGGACATATTCCGGGGGCAATAAATATTCCTTTTACAGAAAATTTAGACGAGAACAATTTTTTTCTATCTTCAAATGAGCTAAAAAAGAAATACGAAAAGCTTCTTAAAAATATACCTGTCGAGAACATTATTGTTCATTGCGGGTCCGGTGTTACTGCTTGTCATACCATTTTGGCTATTGCTTCTGCCGGTTTAGGGACTCCAAAATTATACGTTGGCTCCTGGAGCGAATGGAGCAGAAATCATAAAGCCATTGCTACCAAATATTAATTCTTAAAATTGAGCCAAATGAGCTGGATTCTCCTCATAATAGCCGGGCTTTTTGAAGTAGCTTTTGCAGCTTGTCTCGGGAAAGCAAAAGATGCTTCAGGGAATGAAATGTATTGGTGGTATGGCGGCTTTTTAGTTTCACTGACAATCAGTATGATTCTGTTAGTGAAAGCAACGCAGACTTTACCCATCGGAACTGCCTACGCGGTTTGGACAGGAATTGGAGCGATTGGAACCGTTTTAGTTGGTATTTTTGTTTTCAAAGATCCTGCAACTTTTTGGCGCATGTTCTTTATAACAACGCTTATTGGTTCTATTATCGGACTGAAAGCGGTTACGCATTAAATCTAACTTCAACCAAAATGCACAAAAGTTCCGCTCAAACGTTTATCTTCAAATACCTCTTCTTTCCTCTTTGGGTTGGGATATTTTCGGCAGGTATTATTTCAAACTGGAATAAAGGCGATCAATTTTCTTACAATTGGTCGAGAGGAGCTTTATTAATGGTCTGTTTCACTTCCGTTTGGTTGATCCTGATGATGATCAGACTGCGAAACGTGGAGGCAAACGAAGAATCTCTGGCAATCAAAACACGCAAGGGCAAGAAAATTGTCGATTACAAAGACATCGAATGGATCAGTCAATTTGCTATGATTAATCCGCCCATGATTTCCTTAAAATATTTTGACGTTGACACCGGTAAAACGCATAAGATCCTAATTCTGCTTTCTAAACAGTCCCGTGGTTTTGGTTTCACTGCCGAAGCGGAAATGACAACTTTCATACGGGAACGCATTATTGCCTCAAGACCGGATTACACGAAGACGTCGGAGCCAAATCGCTGGTCTGTAATCATTTACATATTTGCAACCTCTATTCCGGTTGCAATTTTCTCTGTTTATTTCTTTTCTCGAATTCATTAATTCCTGATAGGATGAAATTGAGAGTCGTAATCTGATATTTCGAACCGACGATTTTCCATACAACAAATAAACTTTCTATCTTCAACACTCAAAATATTAATAAATTAAGAATCGATGAAAACCTACTTACTCTATTTTGCCATTACTACTATTGGACTTACCGGAATCTGCTCATCATGTAATCTGAATCTTACCAAAACAGGAACTGCGAAAACTGAGGAAGAATCTGTTCAACTTCTCGATACAACCGGATGGACAACTCACAGTCTTGATCAGGTAAAAGAAGGATTGACCTTTAAGCTTCCTGATTCACTTAAAATATACTCCCACTCTGAAGGCGTAACCATTTTTATAGAGGGCGATATTGTAATTCATTCTTTCCAGCTTGAAAATGAATACCAGAATCTCGACATGGCAGAACAACGAAAAATGCTCGAAGATTCTGACGACCGAAAAGACTTGAAATGGCTAATCGATGAGGAAAACATGGCCTACTATACCGGATTAGACCTAAGTGTGAAAGAAGGTTTTCAAACAACTCATTCGGGCTACGCTAAAAAGAAAATCGGAGATTTGTCATTCTATACAAATATCGATGGAATTACCCTTTCCGATGGCATTCATCAAATGAATCAGAAAACGCTTTTGATGTTGCTTACTTCGTTTAACACGATTTCATTGGAGAATTGACCGTATCTATTTATATAGAACATGCTTCAAACATCCCGACTCAAACTTCAGGAAATAACCCGGAATGAGCTTCAATTCGTTCACGAGCTTCATGCTTTACCCGAAACCGACGAATTCAATACGCTTGGAATTCCGGAGAATATTGGTGTAACGGAAAAAATCATGACCGACTGGCTCGCAAATCAGCAGATTGAACCGCGACCAGCCTATGTTTTCAGTATTTACCTGAAAAATTCCGGGCAATTCGCTGGACTGATGGGAATGAAAATGGGGAAATCAAACTATCACACAGCCGAGGTTTGGTACAAACTCCACAAAGACTTTTG
>CBFGMW010000366.1:0-3837 GCA_965649925.1 uncultured Fluviicola sp. | reverse complement strand
AACGGAGCCAATTCGCGAATTCGCGGTAAGCTTGTATCCCGCGAATGCACGAATTCCCTGCTCGCTAACGCTGCGCGATTTAGAATACCTGTCTTACAGATAATAATCGATTTTGTGATTTGGGTGCGTATAATACATAACTCCCGTCGCGACTCGAACCTACATCAGGATTATCAATCAAAATATCTTATTTTTGCAGCATGAAAATTTCAGAAGACACAATCGATCATATTTCCAATTTGGCAAAACTTCGTTTTGAAGGCGCAGCTAAAACAGAGATCATCAATGATTTAACAAAGATCATGGATTTTATGAGCATTTTGGCTGAAGTTCCGACAGACAATGTGGAACCGCTTATTTTCATGAACGAAGAAAAGAATGTTCTGCGTTTGGACGAGCCGGAAGTAACCATTACGCAGGCACAAGCATTGAAAAACGCTCCGAAGAAAGATTCTGATTATTTCCGTATTCCTAAAGTGTTGGATAAATAACGTGAGTTCGGGAGATGTTTATTACTCCTTTCTGAAAATACGTTCCATGGTTTCCTGATTTGGTCTCCATCCGCCGTCGTTTTGTCCTCCTGCCTGTGAATAGGCAAAAATCTTCCCTTTCCGATTAAATAAAATAGCCACGGTAGAATAGCAAATGGAGCAACCAGTGATGATATTCACTTTTGCAACTAGCGTGTCTTTTTTGAGAATCAGATCATTTGCTTCAAAGGGATATTCTCGGGAAATGGTTTTGTATGACCAGGTTTCTTTCAGTTCGTGATTCAGTGCCAATACCTGAATATCATACTTGGCGGGCCAGGCACCTCTACCTTCTTTAAAATCGTCGCAAAGCGCATAAACATAGCCGTTTGCAGCAATGGCCTTCTTCACATTGTAGTCTTCAATCTCTTTGTAGAGAACAATCTTGTTTGCCTGTATTTTTACCAAAATTGCTGTTGGCCGGGAAAAGGCAAAATTGGTATTATGATCAAGTAAGTAGTACTCCGAACTCAGTTTGGTGATCTTCCAGCTTATTGATTCCTTCTCAAGATAGTTTGCCGGAACACGGAGAATTTGGTTGAAGTTTGAAGGACGAATACTGTTTTTGTCCAGCAGTTTTTCACCAACGATGGTATCCAATGGATTTGGTGGAATGCTAGATTCGGATTGCTTATTTAAGTGCTTTTTTTCTGGTTTGCAGCAGGAATTTACTGAAAGAAGTAACGAGGCAATGAGAAAGATAGAAGTTGATTTCATAGGTAGCGGAATCAGCTAAAATCATGCCGTTGTGAGCTAAATTTCTATTCCAAAGCAGGAATCTGATTGTTTTTTGCAGATTAATGCGAAATCTAAGAGCGAATTGCCTTAATTCCCGGAAGTTCAATGCCTTCCAGGTATTCCAGCATCGCACCACCACCGGTTGAAACATAACTCACGTCATCTGCCAATCCGAAAAGATTAATCGCAGCAACTGAATCGCCGCCGCCAATAAGCGAAAAAGCTCCTTTCTTAGTTGCGCGGACAATTGCCTGTGCTACTTCAGCTGTTCCTTTCTGGAAATTACTCATTTCGAAAACTCCCATCGGGCCGTTCCATAGGATGAGCTTAGAATCTTCAATGATTTTTGCGCAGGAAGCAATACTGTCCGGACCAACATCAAGCCCCATCCATCCGCTCGGAATTTGTCCGATTGGAACGAGTTGCGTGTTTGCGTTATTGTCGAATTTATCAGCAATAACAGTATCTGTCGGAATGTAAATGTTAACTCCTTTTGCTTTTGCTTTTGTAAGAATATCGTTTGCAACGTCCAGGTAATCGTCTTCTACCAATGAAGATCCAACTTGTCCACCTTGAGCTTTTGCGAATGTGTAAGCCATTCCGCCGCCAACAATCAGGTTATCTACTTTTTCAAGTAAACGTTCGATGATTGTAATTTTCGACGAGACTTTTGCCCCGCCTACAATTGCGGTCAATGGCTTTTCGGTGCTGTTCAATACGCGATCAACACTTTCAATTTCGCTTTCCAAAAGGAACCCGAACATTTTATCGTTCGGGAATGATTTTGCCACCACCGTTGTAGATGCATGTGCTCTGTGTGCTGTTCCAAAAGCATCATTTACATAACAATCACCATGTTTTGCCAAATCTTGTGCGAAAGCTTCGGTTCCGGCAGTTTCCTGTTTGTAAAAACGAACGTTTTCCAACAAGAGAACTTCTCCCGGTTTTAATGCTGCACTCATTTCGTTTGCAGCAGCTCCAACGCAATCAGGAGAAAATTGAATTGATTTACCAAGTAAACTTTCTATTTTCCCGATAATGTGTTTTAACGAAAAGCGATCTTCAGGGCCTTCTTTCGGTCTTCCCAAATGCGACATCAACACAACGCTTCCGCCATGATCCAAAATGTGTTTGATAGTTGGCATAGCAGCCCGAATACGCGTATCATCTGTTATCTCTAATGTTTCTTTGTTCAATGGAACATTAAAGTCTACACGCACCAACGCACGTTTGTTCTTGAAATCGTAATTCGAAATTGCTGCCATGTTTTTGGATCTAATTGATGGCGCAAAAATAGGCTTTTGAGTTGGATAGGCAAAATGATCGGTGATTTGTGAAGGAGGAAGAATTTGATTTACTCGACCATTTATGGTACCATAACTATTAATTCAATTATATTCATTGACATATAAAAATGCGTATAATAATGGATTTATATCCATTTGCATATAATTTTATATATTTGATTGTAATTATATTAAATTGCATATAATGAAGCGATTGGCGGAGTTCGTAAGAGAGCGCAGAAAGGAAGTGAATCTTACCCAGGAAGAATTTGCAGAACGTGCGGGTGTTGCATTAACAGTAATTCGAAAAATTGAGCAAGGTAAAACGAACCTCAATTTGGATAAAGTGAACCTCGTACTCCAAATGTTTGGTCATGAACTTATACCTGTAAATAGTAAAGAATTGACAAAATGAGAAAGGGAAATGTTTATTATAAAGAGCATCATGCCGGGATTATTTTGGAAACAAATGATGGACATTATGTTTTTCAGTACACCAAAGAATACATAGAGAATCATACATCGGATTTCATTACATTTTCTATGCCTGTTGTGAAAAAGGAATACTCGAGTAAACAACTTTTTCCGTTTTTTGAAGGCTTGATACCCGAAGGGTGGTTATTAGATGTGGCAACCAAGAGTTGGAAGATTAACCCTAATGACAGAATGGGATTATTATTGGCCTGTTGTAAAAATTGTATTGGAGCGGTGAGCGTTATACCTATACCTGAAGATGATGAAGACTAAGTGTTTATATTGTTACGAAGAATTGGCGGGAAATGCTGATTTTCATGAAAAATGTTCGCTTAATTTTTTCGGAGTTTCGGAGCCGCCGGATTTGTCGTATTCTTTGGATCAAATGGTTGATTTAGCAAAAGATGTTGTCGAGAGAAGCATAGCAGTACCTGGTGTGCAGCCTAAACTTTCGATGTCGATTGTAAAGGAACCAGAGAATAATTCCAGGCTTACGGTTGTTGGTGCGTTGGGAGGTTTATATATATTCAAGCCGCCATCGGAGCAATTTCAATCATTACCGGAAAATGAGCATTTGACGATGCGTATGGCGGAGGCTTTTGGAATAAGAGTTGTTCCATCAAGTTTGATCCGCCTAAAATCGGGTGAACTATCCTATATCACGAAGAGAATAGACCGAACTGTCCAAGGTGAGAAAATCCACATGCTGGATATGTTTCAGATAACAGAGTCAATTGATAAATACAGAGGTTCAATGGAATCGATCGGCAAAGTGTTGAATCAGTATTCCGATAATACCCTGCTTGATA
>CBFGMW010000365.1:0-3843 GCA_965649925.1 uncultured Fluviicola sp. | reverse complement strand
TGGTTCTTCAGAAAGTTATCAGTTTTTCTATTTTAAACCTAAAGGCGCTTTGCGGTTTATTTTGTCTGAATCTTTTGCGGGAAATTTCATTAAACGCTAACAATCAGCAAACAAACATCATCGATCTGCTCCAGGTTTCCTTTCCATGCGTTGATATTGTCTTTCACCAGTACCATTTGCTCGTAAATAGATTCCTCACGCGAAGAAAGAAGCAATTCCTTGAGTCGTTTACTCTTGAATTTCTTGCCTGATTCTTCTCCGAACTGATCCGCAATTCCATCTGTGAACAAATACAAACGAGCGCCGTCTTTCAGATGAACATCATGTGTTGTAAAGTCCGTTAAATGATGATAATGATTTCCAACCGGCTGTTTATCGCCTTTGATCTCATGCATTTCTTCCGATTCCGGATAGAGAACCCACAACGGATTATTTGCGCCGGCCCAGCTGCAGCTGTTGGTTTCCTGGTTCCAGGCACAAATCGAAATATCCATCCCGTCGTTCAGGTTCATGTGGCTTTTAGCGAATTCCGAAACAATAATTGTTCTTGCCCGGGTAAGCAATTGTCCGGGCGAAACAGTTCCGTTTTCCAGAATCACACGGTTCAATGCATTGCTGCAGAGTAAACTCATAAAAGCTCCGGGAACGCCATGGCCTGTGCAATCGGCAACGGCAAAATAAACGGTTTCTTCAACCTGGTGCATCCAGTAAAAATCACCGGCTACAATATCTTTCGGCTGGTAGAACAACGAATAGTGTTTCAATGCATTTTTCAGTGATACATCAGAAGGAAGAATAGCGGTTTGAATCCGCTGTGCGTAGTTAATGGAATCAACGATTTCCGTGTTCTTTTCCTGTACCAGGCTGCGCTGCTCGTCAATAATTCGCTTTTGGTTCGTAGCTATTTTCCATCGTCGGAAAAGAATGAATGCGAAAAGGGCAATGATCGCTGCAATAATTCCAAGCGACCATAAGAACATAGTAGATTGTTTTTTCTGCGCCTGCGTTTCAATATCCTTTTTGATCTGACGCATTTTCTCAATCTCACTTTTCTTCTCGAACTGGTAACTTAATTCGGTTTCGGCTTCGTCCCGGATAGATGAAGCGCTGGTCCAGGAACTTTTAATTTCAATGGCTTTATTCAGATAATTGAATGCTGTTTTGTAATCACCGTTCATTCGGGCAATTTCGCTGAGATTTTCGTAGGCATACCAAATGCTTTCGTTGCCGCCGATCTTTAGAGCAATGGCGAGCCCTTTTTTGAATTCCGTTTCTGCCTCGTCGAATTTTTTCTGCTTCATATAGCAGGTTGCAATGTTGTTGATTGCTTTTGAAGCGCCGTATTGGTCCTTAAACTTTAATCGAAGTTCAATACAATCCTTAAAATTCTGAATAGCCTTTTCGTATTGTTTTTTTTCCAGCCAGCACAGGCCGATGTTATTCAGATCGTCCATTAATCCGATAGAATCTTTGCGCTGAAGATCCATTTGCTTCGATTGTGTGAAGTAATCCAGTGCTTTATCGAAATCTTTTTTGTTCAGATAACAAATCCCAATGTTGTTGTACGAAGCCGCAATTCCGGGTACAAATTTGATTTTCTTGCGAAGCTTCAATGATTTTGTGTGATAATAAAGTGCTTCGTCGTTGTTGTTTTGATTGGTGTAGATCAAACCAATATTACTCATGGAATATGCCTGACCCTCCTCGTCTTTTATTTTCTCCTGTATGCGAAGCGCAGAGAAATAACATTTGAGCGATTTAGGGTAGTTCCCTTTGTAATCGTAAATGATTCCGAGATTGTTCAGGAGCTTGCCTTCCAGTTTTTTAAACTTGTATTTACGTGCAATGTATAATCCTTTTTTACCATAAGTAATTCCTGATTTGTAATGACCGGTTTGCCAGCAAACTTCAGCTGCATTGTTCAGGGCAATAACTTGTTTTTCAGGAGATTTTATTTTGTTTAATCTGCTCAGCAGCGTGTCTTCTGCCAGCGCAGATGAGAATAATGGTATTATCAGAAGCGCAATGCAGAAAAGTAATAAGTATCTGATCATATTACAATATTAAAGGTTTTCAATGCTTGCACACAATATTGTGTAAAAAAATGATCCTAAATTATTATCTTCGTGCGCCAAATCCCGACAGGAATCGGGAGGCTTTTTTATCGAAATATATGGAACAACAAGCGCCCTACAAGTCAACAAACAATATTCGAATTGTAACCGCTGCATCTCTGTTCGACGGTCATGATGCTGCAATAAATATCATGCGTCGTATTATTCAATCTACCGGTTGTGAAGTAATTCATTTAGGTCACGACAGATCGGTTGAGGAAGTAGTTGATACTGCTATTCAGGAAGATGCGCAGGCAATTGCAATGACTTCTTACCAGGGAGGGCATACGGAATACTTCAAGTACATGCATGATTTGCTGAAGGAAAAAGGTGCGCCGCATATCAAAATCTTCGGTGGAGGAGGAGGAACCATTCTTCTTTCTGAAATTGAAGAATTGCAAGGGTACGGAATTACACGTATTTATCACCCCGACGATGGTCGTTCACTTGGTTTACAGGGAATGATCAATGATTTGGTACAGAAAGCCGATTACCCGGTTGGAGATGTGCTGAACGGAGAGATCAATCACATTGGTGAAAAACATGTTCCGTCTATTGCCCGTTTGATTTCCGCTGCAGAAAACTATCCTGAAATGGCTGCTCCTACTATGAAAATAGTGCATGAGATGGCTTCGAAGAATGATGTCCCTGTTTTAGGAATTACCGGAACAGGCGGGGCAGGAAAATCTTCTTTGGTAGATGAGTTGGTTCGCAGGTTCCTGATCGATTTCCCTGAAAAACAAATTGCTGTTGTTTCTGTGGATCCGTCGAAAAGAAAAACGGGTGGAGCCTTATTGGGCGACAGAATCCGGATGAATGCGATTAAGAATCCTCGTGTTTACATGCGTTCATTGGCAACCCGTCAGTCGAATCTTGCATTATCGAAACACGTTTCGGAAGCTATTCATATTTTAAAAGCAGCTAATTACGATTTGATCATTTTGGAAACTTCCGGAATTGGTCAGTCGGATACGGAAATCTTAGATCACTCGGATGTTTCTCTTTATGTAATGACACCGGAATACGGTGCGGCTACCCAGTTGGAGAAAATCGATATGCTGGATTTTGCCGATGTAATTGCATTGAACAAATTCGATAAACGCGGTGCGCTTGATGCGCTTCGTGATGTGCGCAAACAATATCAGCGAAACCATAATTTGTGGGAAGAACCTGTCGATTCTATGCCGGTTTACGGAACAATTGCTTCTCAGTTCAATGATCCGGGAATGAATAGCCTGTACAAGGTAATTATAGATAAAGTAAAATCAAAAACAGGTGCAGATCTGGATTCTAAATTCGTGATCTCGAAAGAGATGTCGGAAAAGATCTTCGTTATTCCGCCTGACAGAACACGCTATTTATCTGAGATTTCTGAAAACAACAGAGGTTTTGATAAATGGGTGAATAAGCAGGTAGAGGTAGCAGAGAAATTATATGGCTTACAAAAAACCATTGAAACGCTTCAGACAAGTACGATGGATGACAAAGATCGTTTGATCAAAGGAATTCAGGAAGCATTTGAAACAGTGAAGCGCGATTTAGATCCGCACAACTGGGAATTATTACAGGGATGGGAAGCTAAAAAAGCTACTTATAAAGCTCCGGAGTTTATTTTCAAAGTACGCGACAAAGAATTGCGCATGGCAACACACACGGAATCACTTTCTCATTCACAGATTCCAAAAGTGGTTCTTCCGAAATATAATGGTTGGGGCGATATTTTGCGCTG
>CBFGMW010000364.1:0-3846 GCA_965649925.1 uncultured Fluviicola sp. | reverse complement strand
TTCATTATTCAAAGCTTGAAATCTATTACCTAAATCCAGGTTTTCGTGAAACCAAGCCGATATAGCAACAGCTGGACTATTCCCCACCCGGAAATAACTCCGTGGAATCAGATAAACCGGGCGCTGAAATGGCAGGCGGTTTACCCGACAACGGAAAAACTCACCAAAGCCGGACTACACGCCAAAGGACTGCACAAACTGATAGAACAGCTCGTTAGCCAAATGCGGCCTGAATATGTCCCGGAAACATTGCCCCGTGACATTATTGCAGCACAGCAGCTTCCAACCAAATTCCAGGCTTACCAGGCAGTACATCTTCCACAGCAAACCGAAACGGTTCAGCACGCCCGCACCCGGTTCAAACTGGAAGAACTGCTTCATCTGCAAATTGAATTACTGCTTCGAAAAGCCATCGCGCTTCAAAAGCAAAGCGGTTTAACGATAGAAGAAGTGGGTACTGCTTTTCACAATTTCTACGAGAACAAACTCCCCTTCCCGCTCACCAACGCGCAGAAAAAGGTGTTGAAGGAAATCCGAAAAGACCTGGGTTCAGGTTTTCAAATGAATCGTTTGTTACAAGGAGATGTGGGAAGTGGAAAAACAGTTGTGGCTCTGCTCACTATGCTTATGGGAATCGACTCCGGTTTACAAAGCTGCATCATGGCACCAACAGAAATTCTGGCTCAGCAGCACTTTTCAGGTCTGAGTGAGTTATTGGAAGGAACTTCTGTTCGGATCGAAATTCTGACCGGAACCACGAAAAAAGCAAAACGCAAAATCCTCCACGAGCAATTGCAAGCTGGAGAAATAGATATTTTGGTAGGAACACATGCGTTGATCGAAGACGTTGTTCAGTTCAAATCGCTAGGAATTGTAATCATTGACGAACAACACCGTTTCGGGGTAGAACAGCGTTCAAAACTGATGCGGAAAGGCCAACATGCGCCACACGTACTAGTCATGACGGCAACACCAATTCCACGGACGCTGGCAATGACTTTTTACGGCGATCTGGATGTTTCTGTCATAGACGAATTACCTCCGGGACGAAAAGCAATTACAACTACTCATCGATTTGATAAAGACAGACTGGCGGTTTTAGGATTCATTAAACGTGAAATTGCTTTAGGCCGGCAGATCTATATGGTTTATCCGCTGATCCAGGAATCCGAAAAACTGGATTACGCCAACCTGATGGATGGTTATGATTCAATGTGCCGTTATTTCCCACTGCCGGACTATAAAGTAAGTATTGTTCACGGACAGCTGAAACCGGAAGCCAAGGAATACGAAATGCAGCAATTTGTGAAAGGAATTACGCAGATTATGGTCGCAACAACGGTGATAGAAGTTGGAGTGAACGTTCCGAATGCCAGCGTAATGGTGATTGAAAGTGCCGAACGCTTCGGATTATCACAATTACACCAGTTACGTGGCCGTGTTGGCCGGGGCTCAGAACAATCTTACTGCGTTTTAATGACTTCCGACAAATTAGGCTCCGATTCCAAGAAACGCATGACCACCATGGTGAGAACCAACGACGGTTTTGAGATCGCGGAAGTGGATTTGGAATTACGGGGTCCCGGCGATATTATGGGAACACAGCAAAGCGGTATTTTGGAATTGAAAATCGCTGATCTGGTAAAAGACGGTCCGCTGGTTGCACAAGCCAGGGATATTGCACGAGCTATTTTGGAAAAAGATCCGCGTTTAGAGCAACCTGAACACCATTATTTGCGTACAGAAGCTTTGAAACGTTTACACGACAAGCCTAATTGGGCAGAAATAGCATAAGTATGAAAAGATTCCTTTTAATTACACTACTGATTTTAACAGCGAGCACAGCTAAAAGTCAGGTTATTTCAGGTTCGGCAGTTTTGTCGGGCCGTGTGCGAACAGATTCCACTTCGTTAACCATTTACGACAAGAACGAAGGAACCGTTTACATTGATGTGGCTATTGACAGAACAGGAAAAGTAACCGGAACAAGGATTCACGGTGAAGGGACCGATATTACTTCCAATCAGAGTATGATTCGTGCAGTAGTTCTTGCAAAGCAGCTGACATTTACTCCCGGAACGTATTACGAGAAATTCGAACATGCGCTGGTGAAATTTACGTATGTGAGAGAGGAGTGGGAACCTGTGGAAGAGTGAGCGTGATCTAAAACTCTCACCCCTCCCTCTTAATCCCCCTCCAAAGGGGGAGATAAGAAAATCCTTCGATATTCAGATAAATTAAGGTCCTAACACATTAATATCAACCGTATAAGATTCACTAAGCGAATTCGAATTCTGCTGAATTTTCTTCTATGTAGGCAAGAGTGTCTAAAATATCATTCAGCTCAAAAGAAGTAACCAGCTTCATTCTATAATCTTTGAAATGCGCAATTCCCTTGAAGTAGTTCGTATAATGACGTTTCATTTCGGCAATCCCTAATCCTTCACATTTCCATTTCACGCTCATCATCAGGTGATCACGGGTGGCATCTACTCTGTCTTTTACCGTTGGTGTTGCCAAATGTTCTCCGGTTGCAAAATAGTGTTTGATCTCATTGAAAATCCACGGGTAACCGATTGCGGCTCTCCCAACCATGATTCCGTCGACACCATATTTATTGCGGTATTCCAGTGCTTTTTCAGGTGAATCAATATCTCCGTTCCCGAAAATCGGAATTTTGATTCTTGGATTGTTCTTTACTTCGGCAATGCGGGTCCAATCGGCTTCCCCCTTATACATCTGGGCACGCGTTCTTCCGTGAATAGAAAGTGCTTCTACCCCGATATCCTGCAAACGCTCGGCAACTTCCATAATGTTGATCATGGAATCATCCCAGCCTAAACGCGTTTTTACTGTTACTGGTAATTTTGTAGAACGAATACAAGCTTCTGTGAGACGGACCATCAGGTCAACATCTTTCAAAACGCCCGCTCCGGCCCCTTTACAAACTACTTTCTTTACCGGACAACCGAAGTTGATATCCAATAAATCGGGTTGTGTTGCGTCAACAATTCTCGCCGACATAGCCATTGCTTCTTCGTCGCCGCCAAAGATCTGAATCCCGATCGGTTTTTCGTAATCGAAAATATCCAGTTTCTTACGGCTCTTGATCGCATCACGGATCAATCCTTCCGAAGAGATAAATTCGGTGTACATCAAATCTGCACCATGTTTTTTACACAAAGCGCGAAAAGGCGGATCGCTTACGTCTTCCATTGGAGCCAATAAAAGCGGGAACTCACCCAATTCAATGTCACGAATTTTCACCATGGCGCAAAGATAGGGAAATTAAGAGGAACACTTCGACATCTCGACTCTGCTCGATGACCGAAGCTCAGTGCAAGAAGAGGAAAATTAGAAGAGGAAAGCAAAAAAGAAGATACTTTCAATCGCTGCTGACATTGCGCAGGATCAAGCAGGTTTTCATCTCCCGACGAGCACGGAAGAAGGTTGTGTGTGTGATAGAGCGCTAAAGTGGATGTTATTCTCGCTGTACTTTTGGCGAAAGTATCTCCTAATATTTCCCGCGGACAGGCCCTGATGAGCGCAGAAGCAGATTTGGCGTGATGGAGCACTAAGGTTAATGTTCCTCGCTGCTCCTTCGCTGAAGCTACGGTGTAAGCGTTTTGCTTTTTATAGATAGAATGGAACAATGACACAGTTCGTTGAAAACTCCCATACACATTGTTGCTCTGAATCGTCTACACATGCTTCTGAATTTACTTCACACGTCTCTGAATTTGTTGCACACGCCTTTGAACTCTCTACACATGCTTCTGAATTTGATTTACATGGTTTTGAATTAGCTACACATGCTCCTGAATTTACTTCACACGTCTCTGAATT
>CBFGMW010000363.1:0-3848 GCA_965649925.1 uncultured Fluviicola sp. | reverse complement strand
TTCACAGTCTCGACAACACATAAGCGTGTACTGTATGAAGTTTCACCGGAAACAATAATTCCTCACGCAACCGGAGATGAACATGGGGTTTCACAAGTATCAGAAGCCGAGAACATTCCTGTTCCTACGGAATTTGATCTGAAACGAAGGGTAATACAGCCTGAAGGATTTAATGCCGTTGCGTTAATAACAACGCCTTGTAATTGACTTCCCGTGTAGGTTCCAAGTGTTGGAGATGCAGTTGAAGCACCGTCATAAACATCCATGTAATCTACATTGGTGATGTTTGGTGCCGGATTATCATCTGTTGTACTTAACTGGAACAAATTGAAAACGATGGAAATAATATCTCCCGGAGTTCCCGGGCAAATAGTAATTACCGTGTTTTCACCGTTGCCGTAACCCGGGCCGCCCTGTCCACCGGAATCGATGATGAAACCATTACAGGTACTGAATGTTTGATTGTTATTTGCAGCTGAAAAAGTGATGTTGGTTTGCTGACCAAAGACAGTAATTCCGGCAAATAAAAAGAGTATGGATATAAGAGTTTTCATCTATTTCGTGTTGAATGGAGAAGCACTAAATGACTTGGTTATTTCTACGATAGGTTTAAAAACTAAAACCTGATCATTATTTAATTCAATGTATGTTTTGTCGTAAGAAGACAAACGAATCCCGAGCTGATAAAAGTTAAACTGGTCGGTTCCCAACTTTAATTGCTCATCTTTAGAAATTTCAATCGTTTTATTGATCAGTTTCTGCTCGTCACCACTTAATGTAGTTGCGGCAACCACCTGATACGAGCTGTCCAATTCAAATTTCAGATAGTTGTAATAGTTCTGATTAGAACGAAAGATATTCTCTGATTCCTTCACACCCTTATTCAAAAGAATGCGCGGATCAATTGAAGAATCCTGTGAGAAGGAGAAATTACCGGAGATTAACAACCCAATAAGGACAATTAGCGTTCTGACCATATTTTTAAGCTTAGTTTACTATCTAAACTCAAAAATACCAAAAGGGTTGTTGCTGGTGTGAAGAATTTAACGCTTTATCTGGGAATGCTAACTTCCGAAAAAACCTGGATTTTACTGGTAATACTGCGTTTTCACATTGTAATACAGATAAATACAGCAACCGAGCGTGGAAATAAATCCAACAAAATAACCCAATAATAATTCTCGCTGCGAATGCAGTTTTAGTACTGCTCTGCACGACATAACGATTCCACTCAGCAGGAATGCGATAATAATAGGCCACATCGGGAAAACAAACATTTGTGAATAATATGCCATCAAAAACCCGGTGAGAATTCCCATTCCGGCTGCATGAAGTGAAATCTTGAAACGAAAAGTTGCAATGGTACAGATCAGAACTGTAAGCAGTGATCCAACGGCCAAACCAACAATGAACACAAATCCAGGCATTTCCGGTTTAATCTTCGAGAAGATGGTGTAAATTAAACCTGCACCACTCAAAACCGTAGCAAAAGCCGGAAGATAGCGTTCTTTTCTATTCTCCATCATGAATGAGCTAAGCTGACCCTGCATGCGAAGGAAAACAACTACGAAAGACGGAGCCAGAAAACTAAACAAAGAGAACAAAGAAAGTAACGCCAGTTTTTGTTCATTTCCCAAATGGAACAACGAATTCTGCTGCAAAGGGCTCAGCTCCTCAGAGGGAACCAGCATAACACAGGCAATGGCATATACCGGAATAAGTAACGGCAGAAAAAGCCAGGAAATGATTTTAGCTATTCTTTCCATTAAAGTTCTTTACGTAATCTTGCAACAGGAATATTCAGCTGCTCCCTATATTTCGCAATGGTTCTGCGGGCAATGTTATAACCTTTATCATTCAGAATTTTAGCCAAGTGCTCGTCTGTAAGCGGTTTTTTCTTGCTTTCCGCATCAATAGCGTCCGACAGGATTTTCTTTACTTCCCTTGTTGAAACCTCTTCTCCAGAATCAGTAGACAGAGATTCCGAGAAAAAGTATTTCAGAGAGTAAACACCGTATGCCGTTTGAACGAATTTACTGTTTGCAACACGCGAAACGGTAGAAATATCTAATCCAACAACTTCCGCAATATCTTTCAGAATCATTGGTTTCATCTTGGTTTCATCTCCCGTTAAGAAAAATTCGCGCTGATAGTCCATAATTGCATGCATGGTTGTGAAAAGCGTTTGCTGGCGCTGACGAATAGCATCAATAAACCATTTCGCCCCATCCAATTTCGACTTTACAAAGGTTAATGCGTCTTTATCTGATTTGGATGTTTTCGCGCCTTCGGCGTAACCACGCAATAATTGTTCGTATTCTTTGGAAACCTTTAAATCCGGGGTGTTTCTTCCATTAATAGTAAGTTCAATCCGGCCTTCCATATCCGTAATCAGGAAATCAGGAATAATCTGCTGTACCGATTTCGAAGTTTCCTTCAAAGAGCCTCCCGGTTTCGGATTCAGGCGAATAATCGCATCAATGGCATCCTTCAGATCTTCATCCGGAATTTCTAATTTCTTCTGTATTTTATCGTAATGCTTTTTAGTAAATTCTTCGAAGTGATCTTCAAGGATTTTTCTTGCCGTATACAAGGTAATATTGCCTTCCTGGGTTCTACGAAGCTGAAGCAGCAAGCATTCTCGCAGATCGCGGGCACCGATTCCAGCAGGATCAAGTTCCTGGATTTGTATCAAAACTTCTTCGATCTCTTCTTCCGTAACCATTACATTGGCTGAAAACGCCAGATCATCTACGATTGCTTCAACTTCACGGTTCAGGTATCCGGATTCATCCAGGTTACCGATGATCGTTTCCGCAATCAAATATTGTGTATCGTCTAAGTCTAAAAGCAATAGCTGCTCAGATAGTTTTTCCTGAAAAGAAGAATCTACCGAAAGCGGAACTGCTCGTTCTTCATCGTCCTTGCTTGTATTGTTTACCTGAGTTTTATAATCGGGCGTATCGTCATCAAAGTATTCTGAAATATCAAAATCATCGTCAAACTCCTTTTCGTCCTCGTCGTATTCTTCATCCTGAGAATCGAATTCTTCTTCTTCCAATTCGTCTGCCCCTTCTTCCAGCGCGGGATTTTCTTCCAACTCTTGTTTGATGCGCTGATCGAGTTCCATAGTAGGAACCTGCAACAATTTCATTAATTGAATCTGCTGTGGCGAAAGTCGTTGTTCGAGTTTTTGGGAAAGCTGTTGTCTTAATGCCATGAATTGGTTGAGCGTTTACTTTTGACCAAAGTTAGTGAAATCTTCAAAACAGCCGTGATGATTTGGTTGGAAGTGATTGATGTTTACCAACTAAACACCTCGAGTAACTGCTTTCGTTTCATGTAATGCGTTACTTTTATCAGAAACAGGCATTAGGAAAAAAACTCTTTACATGAAAACAATCTTAATTTCTCTTTTGTGCGCACTTGCCGGACTAACCTCAGCGCAGCAAACAGCACCATTAAAAGTTCTCGTTCTTAATGAAGCCGGTAAACCTTATGAAGGTGATAAAATCTTCTTTTTAGGACAAACAAAAAAAGATTCTCACTCGGGTGTTACCAACGCCTCCGGAACGTTTACCATTGATTTGCCAACCGGGCAGGTTTATGATATCCGCATAAAAAGCATAGGAGAAGAAATCGAGTACAACGAATTAGAAATTCCGACCTTGGAAGAAGGACAGCGCTTTCAGGATGTTGTTTTGACCATTACGTATGAAGCTCCTAAAACTTTTACTTTGACCAGTATTCAGTTCGAAACAGCCAAAGCCGATTTAAAAAAAGAAAGTTACCCGATCGTTGAAGATTTGCTGGAATTGATGACCCTGAAACCAAAAATGAAGATTCAA
>CBFGMW010000362.1:0-3855 GCA_965649925.1 uncultured Fluviicola sp. | reverse complement strand
TTCTTTTCATTGCTGTTGTGATAACCAGTTTTGGAACTCAGTAGCGTTTTTTTCATGTGTTGCGTAGTCAACCGCGAAATTGTGTAATCCGTCGTAGTTGGGCTGAGCACACATAAAAATGTAATTATTGCTGTCCGGATTCAGGACAGCTTCTACTACACCTGTTGGCGGCATTGAAATTGGTCCCGGAGGTAAACCGTTGTGTAAATATGTGTTGTACGGGCAGTCTTTACTTCGGTGTTCGTAGGTTAAACGCTGAACTCCCTTCAGTTGGTCTCCCCAGCAAAACTTAAATGTCGGGTCACTTTCCAAACGCATTCCGGTGTTTACTCTGTTTAGGTATAAACGTGCAATAATTGGCCATTCGGAAGGATTCTTAGCTTGTTCACCGTAAACAATTGAAGCCAAAGTAACAGCCTGAGATGGTGATTTTAATCCTACTTTTTTCAATTGTGCCATTCTTTCGGGGGTCCAGAATTTTTTGAATTCTTCAGCCATTCTCGCGATGAATTGCTCTGCATCCGTGTCGTAATACATTCTGTACGAATTCGGCATAAACAACGCAGGAATGGTTTCTACAGAGAAATCATATTTTGAAAGTGTGTTCCCATCTAAAATTGTATTCGCTAGAGAGGCGCTGTCGGCCATAATACATTTGGAAACTTTCCCGGCCAGATCATAAATAGTAGCGCAATTGTTGAATGTCACCTCTACCTCTATCTCCGCGTTTCCGTTTCCGGCACTGTTTTTTGTAAACCCATTCAGAAGTGTTCTGTAGGTCGTTCCCGGCTCGATGTTGTACATTCCTGATCCCAGTTTTTCAGAAGTAAGTTCTTTGTACTCCGCAACATGAAGGAAAGCCGCCAGATTATCAATGATTTTTGCATTTTTCAATTGGATTCCGATTTCTTCAACCGTGTATTTTGTGTCGAGAACAAAATGTTCACTTTTTGCGTTCACAGTTCCTTTCTGACCGTCTAAATAGGCAGAAATTTTACTCCAGCTCAGAGCAATTCCAATAACGGCAATAATACCGACAACAATTAATACTTTTTTAAACATTTTTGATAGAGTAATTCATCAATCCATTCATGCTGTTCATAATACCAGTCTTTTCTGGTTCCAACGAGTTCGAATCCGGCTTTTTCAAACAACTGAATGCTCGCCTGATTATCTGCATGAATGGAACAATAAAGATTGTGTAAATCTACTATTTGTATTGAATATTCAATGAGCGTTTCAAGGCTTTCCATTGCATATCCGTTTTTTTTATGTTTTTCTTCGCCGATTAAGATTCCAACGGCTGCTCTTCTGTGCTTAAAATCGGCCTGGTAAAGATCAATGCAGCCAATAGTTTCTTTCGTTTCGTTCAGACAGATCATCATACGGATTTGCCCGTGCTGGCGAAAGTGCTGCGCCTGATCAATATAATCCAGAATTCCCTGCAGAGAAAACAGAACTTCCGTACCGGTAACTTTCCAATGTTTCGGGTCGTTTTCCCATAATAGCAAGCGGGTTGCGTCGTCTTTTTCAACGGCTCGCAGGTAGATCGATTTATTTCGCAGCATCCAGTTGTTCTATTCGTTTAACAATATCCAACCAACTGTATTCGGGCAAAGCAGAATAATCAGGTGGCAAATTCAGGCCGTGAAAATCCGATATGCTGCCTGAATCTTCCAATTCCTTAAGAAGATTGGCAAGCTGTAGAACTCCTGCACCGGAATCACACAATTCTTTAATCGGGCTTAAGCAGGTAGAACCGCCAGGTTTTGCACGTTCGAACGATTGAAAAAGCTTTGCGGCCTGATCTTCGTCAATATCAATTTTTGTTCTGACAAAAGCCATCGGGATCTGAAGTCGTTTGATCTTTCTAAGCATGGCCGCAGTCTGGAAAGCCTCTACTCCTTTATAAGTCAGGGAAAAATAACTTTTCCCAACAGAAATGCCCAGATGCGGAGGAATTTTATCTGCGTTCCAAATCCAGATTATTAAAGCACTTCCTTCAAAAACAGGTGATTCCCGTCTAATTTCATTGAACTCAAATGATGCCATCAATCTCCCCTTTAAAAATGAAGGTTGCCGGACCAATGAGTTTTACTTCCGTAAAATGGTTTCCTCGTCTTTTGAGTTCTACCTTACAAACTCCACCCTGAGTTTCAGCTGTTATGGTTAATTCACCTGACAAATCGTTTTCAATAGCAAATGCAATTGCTGAGGCGGTTACACCAGTTCCGCAGGAAAGAGTTTCTGCTTCAACCCCGCGTTCGTATGTTCTAATAGCAAATCGATGGATGTCTTTTTTTTCAATCGCATTTACGTTAATACCCGACTGTCCATAAGTTTCATTGTAGCGAATTTCTTGCCCGTACGACAGAATGTCGAAAGAATCAATTTCATCCACGAATGAAACAAAGTGAGGTGACCCGGTATGAATCACATAAGAATTGCCATCCATTAAATATTGATCAACATCGAGCATTTCCAGTTCGATGAGATCGTTTTTCTTCCAGGCCTGGTGGATCCCGTCAATTGCAAGAAAAGTCACATGTTCGTTCGTGATTCCGAGACTGTGCGCAAACTGAACCGAGCATCTTGCACCATTTCCGCAAAAACTCTTGCTTCCGTCAGAATTGTAGTAGTCAACTTCGAAATCAAGCGAATCATGACTGTTTATTTTGATCAAACCGTCGGCACCAATTCCAAATTTCCGGTCGCAAAGTTTTTGAATAGCCTGAACAGACAGATTGGAATATTCTCCGTTCCGATTATCGATTAAGATAAAATCATTTCCTGTCCCCTGATACTTTGCAAACTTTAACATCCTGTATTCGTTGCTGTGATTGATTTATAGCCTTTAATAGCTTAACAAAATTTAACTTCACAAATGTAACAATCAATGTTGGATATGCCTTATTATTGCGTTAGAATTTTTACCCGTTATAATGAAAGAGAAAATGAATAAATCATTCAAATTTTTAGGATTAGGAATCGTTGGTGGTATGATTCCGTTTGCTTTTGGCTATGTACTGTCTGTTGTAAATGAACCAGCACTCTCAGATCAGGTAATTGATGGCAACAGACTGGCTAAAGAAGTTTCCTATTCCAATATGCCAGCTACTGATGCTGATGCATTTGTTCTGGCATCAGAAAACACCATTAATTCTGTCGTTCACGTTACAACTAAGGTTGTCCGGACGCAGGTTCAGAGAGATCCGTTCTATGAGTTTTTCTATGGTCCCGGAACCGGGAACCGGGAATTCAAACAATATGGAAGCGGTTCCGGAACCGGAGTTATCGTCTCAAGCCAGGGTTACATTGTTACTAATAATCACGTGATTGAAGACGCCGCTGAGATTGAAGTTATTCTGAATGATAACTCTAAATATACCGCAACTGTTGTAGGAACCGATCCCTCTACAGATATAGCGGTACTGAAGATTGACGCGGAAAATTTAAATCCAATTCCTCTGGGAAACTCAGATGATCTTAGAGTTGGAGAATGGGTGCTTGCGGTAGGAAATCCGTTTAATCTCACTTCTACCGTTACAGCCGGGATTGTCAGTGCAAAAGCACGAAACATAAATTTGCTTTCTGACAGAACAAGTAATACCGTGGTTCCAATTGAATCGTTTATTCAAACCGATGCAGCTGTGAACCCTGGAAACAGTGGTGGTGCCTTAGTGAATATCCGTGGAGAGCTAATCGGTATTAATACCGCAATCGCATCGCAAACAGGATCTTATTCGGGTTACAGTTTTGCTGTTCCGGTAAACCTGGTTAATAAAGTATTGAAGGATCTGATTGATTTCGGAGTTGTTCAGCGTGCTTTCTTAGGTGTTCAAATTGCTGATATCA
>CBFGMW010000361.1:0-3859 GCA_965649925.1 uncultured Fluviicola sp. | reverse complement strand
GGAACAGGATCTGACCCGGAATTAGGTGGTGCTCTGGCAGAAGTGTTTTTTGAGCGATTGTACAATTGCAAATCGTTTGCAGTTATTACAACGCATTATGCCTCCATTAAACTGAAAGCGGATCAATTACGAAATGCGCTGAATGGTTGTATGCTCTTTAATACAGAAACATTGGAGCCAATGTATAAATTCTCCATTGGTCAGCCTGGAAGTTCTTTTACGTTCGAAGTCGCTCAAATCAACGGAATTCCAATGGAATTAATTGAAGAAGCGAAAGGAAAACTCGATAAGAACCGTGTTAAAATGGATCATTTGCTATGCGAACTTCAGAAAGAGAAAACGTATCTCCAACGATTGAATAAAGAACATATTGAAGCCCAGGAATTGGCTGAAGAAGCCCGGCAATATTTTCTGGACCGTAAGGAACATTTCGAAACGCGTTTAAAAACACAGCAAGAGTTCATTGAAAAAAACAATTTTTATTTGAATGCCGGAAAAAAGCTAAAATCATATATTGATAGATTTCAAACGCGAACCAGAAAAAAAGATGCCAATAATCCGCTTATGGATGAGGTGAAGAAGTATTTGCTGATTGAAAAATCGAAGATAGAAGAGGCGAAATTGAAGACTGAATTGATAAAGAAATCCGGTGCGAAATCTCTTAATCGTTCTGTTAACGAAAATGCAAAAACAGCAGTTCACTCAAAACAACAAAATTCACGTCAGGATCAGGAAAACCAAACTGCAAAACAACTCAGCCAGCTGGGATCGGTTTCCAAATTAAAACAAAAGGCAAGTGTTCCGCAAAATACTTCTGCAAAGAAAAATGCCTCGAAAGGCCCGGCAACCAAACAAGAGCCGGTTGTGGAAGCTCAAATAAGCGGGGAAGTTGAAGTTGTAACGGCTCCTCCAAAAGTTAAAAAGCGTAAAACCCAACAGCCCAAACAAGATCCGCTTCAACAAGATAAAATTGTGGTGGGATCTACCGTAAAAATGATCGAAACTAAACAAAGCGGAACGGTAGAAGATATTACCGGAGCCATTCTAACCGTTGCGTTTGGTTTTATGCGTTTGAAGGTTACGCGCGACAAATTGATGTGGGTGAAATGATTGATAAAACAGTATGAATGTAGTTACAGGTCGCGACCTGTAACTACATTATTTAAATTCCCATTAAAGATTCAACCGCCTTTTTCAATTGTGCATCTTCACCTTTTAACATCGTTGGATAATCGTTTTCGACTTTAATATCTGGCTCACATTGATTGTTTTCGTAATATTTTCCTTCCATGGTCATTACGCCAACCTGCGGAATTCCGAATACCAATGTGTGGTCTAACATACTTTCCCACCAAACAGCAGTTCCGGTTCCGGCCACCGGCATTCCTACCAGTTTTCCAATTCCAAGTGTTTTGTACACCACCGGGAACATGTGTGCATCGGAATAATTTCCTTCACTCATAAGTACAACAGACGGTTTTGTCCATTTGCTTCCTGGTTCAATTCCAATTTGATTTTCGCGGGGAACAAAATTGATGTACTGTTTTCCTGAAAGGAACGTTGCCAGATCATCGTGAAGCCAACCTCCGCCATTGAAGCGTGTATCTACTACCAATGCTTTTTTGTTGACATATTTTCCCATTACCTGATCGTAGAATTCGCGGTAACTTCCGTCGTCCATTCCTCTTACGTGCATGTATCCCAATTGGCCGTTGGATAACTTATCGGTCATTATTTGCATGCGTTTCACCCAGCGTTGATATAATAATTCGCTCATTGCACCGGCTTGCACAGGTTTAATGGTCTCTTCCCAGCGTTGTTTCGTAGCAGGATCATAAAGCGAAAGCAAGGTGTATTTGCCTGCTTTTCTGTTTAAAAATTGGTAGTAGTTGGTGTTGCCAGTGATAACCTGGTTATCGATTTTTTCAATAATCACCCCAGCTTTGATTTTGCTCGTTGATGAAACCAGCGGACCTTTTTCTATAACTTCCTGTATTTTTAATCCGTCACCCGTAAATGAATCGTCAAAGAATGCTCCCAATTGTGCTGTTTCATCCGGATTCTGATGATTAGGCCTGTAGAAACAACCTGTGTGAGAAGCATTTAATTCGCCTAACATTTCACTGCATAATTCTGCAAAGTCCTTGTTGTTATTGATATGCGGAAGGAATTTTGCATAAACCGTTTTATAGTAAGCCCAATCAACTCCCTGCATATTGCTTACATAGAATTTCTCTTTTGTTTGGCGCCAGATGTGCTCGAACAAATAAGCACGTTCTTTGGCTCCGTCTCTGGTTATTTCTGCATTGTATGCAATGTCTTTTCGTTCTCCTTTTTCCAAATCGATTTTTACAATCTTGCCATCAACAATGGAGAATACATTTTTAATGTCTTTGTCTACATCCGAAGATCCGGCCCAGGTTGCGTTCAGTTTTACCAAAACTTTTGTTTCCTGTTCCTTAAAGTCGCGAACCCACAAATCCATTCCTTCGCCATAACTGGTGTAATAATAGAGTTTTGTGCCTTCTTTGTTCAGGAATCCATCTCCCAAGAACGACGAATTTTCAGTCAAACGAGCTTTACGAAGTTCCAGACCTTCTTTCTCAATGTTCAAAGGTTTCGCAGGTTCGTCTTTTTTCTTGTCATCGGCCTTTTTATCGTCTTTCTTCTTATCATCCGTTTTCTTATTGGTTGATGAGCTTGTCGAATCATCTTTCGCTTTGTCATCTTCTGCCTTTTTCTCTTTCCAAAGCTCGTAATCAACCTTTTTCATTTTGAACTGATCGTAAGCATCCTGGTTCAGAAACAACCCATAAATGTCGTATTGCGCACCATGACTGGCTACGTTTTTCATTCCGTTCTTATTCGAGTAGAACAAAACAGCGTTTCCGTCCATATTAAAGTACGCGCCTGAATTATCGAAACCATTTTGAGTTAACTGGAACATGGGTTCTTTGCCTGTTACGTCAATGAGTCCTACCTGGGCGCGCCAGTATCCGTCCTGCAAAAACTGAACAAGCAGGTAACGACTGTCGGGTGACCAATCAAAGCTCTGATCTCCGTCCGAATAGGAATAATTTTGGTCTGCTGCCTGAACTGTACGTGATTTCTTAGTTGCAACATTGAAAACTGCAACTCCTGTTCTGTCCTGGATATAAGCAATTTCTTTTCCGTCAGGAGAAAAACGTGCCTGGAAATTTTCGTGTTCGTCGACAATTAGCGGATCTTCCTGCAGAACGGTTGATGAGTAGAAATACTTTTCTGTATCGCGAACCAATTTCGTTTGGTAAATACTCCATTTGCTATTTCGCTCTGAAGCGTAGATCAACTGCTTTCCATCAGGGGAAAAACTGAGATTCCGTTCTTCCTCCGGTGTATTTGTTATGCGTTTTGTAACGCCGCCTTCCATAGAAACTACGTAAACTTCCCCGTGATTGATAAATGCAATTTCTTTTCCATTCGGAGAAACTTTGAGTTCAGATGCCCCGGCATTGGTAGTTTCTGTTGTGTATTCCGAGTTTCGTTCCGCAGTTTCAATGGTGATTGCTACCTTTTGAGCTTCTTGTCCGGCTTTTTGAGTGTATATCTCACCGTCAAAGCCGTAGCAAAGCGTGTTGTTTTTATCTATTGAAAGAAAGCGTACGGGATTTTTGTCAAATTTCGTTAGTTGAGTAGCTTCTCCGGAACCATTTGAGTTTTGTTTCCAAACGTTGAAACTGCCGCTTTTTTCGCTCAGATAATACATTTCGGAATCATTTGCGCTCCAAACCGGATTACGGTCTTCGCCGTTAAATGTGGTAAGCTGTTTGAATTCTTTCGAACTAGTGGTATATGACCACAAATCCCTAGTTACGGCAGA
>CBFGMW010000360.1:0-3860 GCA_965649925.1 uncultured Fluviicola sp. | reverse complement strand
TTTTGCAATAACAAAGATCACCCATGGATTTTTGAATTCTATTTTCTGATTGTACATCAAAATTGCAAGTGCAGAACAAATATTCCCCAGTGTGGCAATAGTCCAGCTCGGCATTTTCCCGGGAATACCGAAATAACCATAGAAAGTATGCCCCAGCGCCCCCAATGCACTAGACACCCCTAAGAAGAGATAAAAGAGCTTCCAGTACGGGTTTTTGGTTTTATCATGTTTAAGGGATCTGTAAGCCCAAAAGCTGAAAAGAGCTATCAACCCATTTGTTACAAGTGCCATTGGCTCCTGTAAATCCAAACCTAAAAAAGAATATTTAATGATTTCCACGGCGGCAAAAGTAAGGCTTCATTGGAGATTACGCAAATTTCGGGCAACGAATATCAGGCAACAAGCGGCTATTGACTAATATTCAGTCACCTGGAACGTACCGCCCAACACCATAAAACTCGTAACTTTGCGACATGAATATTCCATCTCGTTATTTAGAAGATGCCGTGGAGCAATTTGGTTCGCTTCCGGGAATTGGTAAAAGAACCGCACTGCGCCTGGTTTTGCAATTACTTAAACGCGACAAGAAAGAATTAGAACGGTTTGCCGAAGTTGTTTTACAATTAAAGGATAAAATCAGGACCTGTATAGAGTGCAACAATATTTCGGACCAGGAAACATGTACTATTTGTTCTAATCCTCAGCGAAACAGAAGATCGGTTTGTGTAGTGGAAGATGTACGCGATGTAATGGCCATAGAAGCAACCGGGTGTTACACGGGGATTTACCATGTTTTGGGCGGAATTATCTCGCCGATGGATGGAATTGGGCCGGACGATTTATTCATTGATTCACTCCTGACAAAATGTGAATCTGGTGAAATTGATGAAATTATATTAGCTTTAAGTCCAACCATGGAAGGTGATACAACAAACTTCTACCTGTATAAGAAATGTTCGGCGTTTGATGTCGAGATCACAACTTTATCCCGCAGAATTTCTGTTGGAAGTGAATTACACTATGCAGATGAAGTTACTTTATCGCGCTCCATACAACAACGTGTAACATATAAAATGTAGCTTATGGGAATGATGGATGAATTTAAGGCTTTTGCTTTAAAAGGAAATGTAGTAGATCTTGCTGTCGGTGTAATTATCGGTGGAGCATTCGGAAAAATTGTCAATTCACTGGTTGTAGACATTATTCTTCCTCCGATCGGAGTTTTGATTGGCGGTGTGAAGTTTTCAGATTTATCATTTACTATTAAGGATGCAATTCCGAAACACATGGAAGGTGCAAAAGAAATTGCTGAGATTCCGGCAGTAACTTTAAACTATGGGAACTTTATTCAAATGATTTTCGAGTTTCTGATAATTGCTTTTTCTGTTTTTATGATGATTCGCATCATGAATAAGGCCACTACTTTCAGAAAGAAAAAAGAAGCAGAGGAAGTTATTGCAGCCCCTCCTGTTCCTACGAATGAAGAGATATTGCTGACGGAAATCCGTGATTTATTGAAGCAGAAGTAAATTAGAATGAACACTTTTTTTTACTTTTTCTTGGTTAGCTTTAAAAAATCCCTATCTTCGATTCGTTAATCCGTAATTACAAAAGGGTTAGCACCCGTATTTAAATAAGAAAATGACGAGTATTTTTGTTGCAAAACTTGACTTCAACACGACAGACGATCAGTTGAAATCGCTTTTTGAAGCACATGGACGTGTGAATCGCGTTACGATTGCAAAAGATCGTGAAACTGGCAAACCAAGAGGGTTTGCGTTTGTTGAAATGCCGAATGAAGCGGAAGCTGAGGCTGCCATAGAGGCTTTGGATGATTCTGAAGTGAATGGCCGTCCAATTGCCGTGAAAAAGGCAGACGACCGGGGAGCTTCCAAGCCACAGGGCGACAGACCTCCCAGACCAGATTTCAAACCGAGAGACGATAACCGCTCTTCGGATTTCAGAAGTGATTTCAAAAAATCTGACGACCGTCCCCCAAGACCGGTTGTGAATCCGGATGATGTAATCAATCCAATGAAGGTGGAACGCAAAAAGGAAGCTCCGAAAGCACCAAGTGTTAGTAAAGATGCCCCGAAGAAACCTAAAATGGAAGCTTATCGCAAAAGCGGTAAAGACAATCAATACCTGAACGACGATGATCTGTCTGATGAAGAGTTAGATCTGTTCGGAAGAAACGAAGAAGACGAAGAAGACGAAGACTATCGTAAATACCTGGTGAACAGCGACGAGGACTCTGATGAGGACTACGACGATGATGACGAATGGGAAGACGACGAAGAAGAATCTGAAGAAGATTAAAAAAGATTGAAAAATATGAATCCTTTTCCGCTGCGGCAGAAAAGGATTTTTTTTTGTAGTAGGGGTAAGTCGCGACTTATCTCTACTACAAAACACAAAAATGCCCTCCGGTTTTCTGAAGGGCATCATTCAATGGGTGAAAAGTTTTTACTTATTCGATTGAATATAACTCCACTTATCCTCAGGAGTTGTTTTTGTTTTAATTTCTTTATTCATTGTTTTCAGGATCGATTTATCTTTCTCTGAAACGGCTATCATTAAGTTGTAATCTGCTCTCAAAGCTTCTACTGAAGCAATAGACGCCTCAATGTTGTCTGTAGACATTCCTGCATTAACTGTTTTTACTCTCCAGTCCCAAACTTCAGTAAAACCATCTGCAAGTGACAAGTAAATTGGAGTTTCAACTACAGGAGCAACATACTGGTTGATGTTTGATAACACATTTCGTTTAAAGTCATATTGCATGGATTCGATAGAGCTTAATGCGCGATCATATTTTGCCTTTCCTTCTTTCGCGTTGTATTCATCGAGTTGAACTTTATTGTATACAGTAACAATTTCTATATAACCCAATAATTCACCTTCAGAGTATTTGTTTCTTTCCTGGTATTTTTCGTTTTCGTCGAAGTACCATTCTTCACCTGTAATGTATCTACCGTAAACTGCGATCTTGCGGACAATCGGCGTTGGCCCTTCATAGGTAATATTGTCCTTAGCAAGAACTCTGTAATCTGTTTCTTTGAACTTCTTTGTGTCGTATGCATAAACAGGAACAATCCCTTTACCTGCATACTTCTTAGTATTTAACATCGAGGCAAATTCATGATCATACTGATAAGAAACTCTGTCATCTCTTTCGTAAGTAACAGTTACAACGTCATATTTATAAGCTTTCAGAAATGCTGCGATATCAATATCTACAACGAAATTTTGTTCTACGTTCCCGGCCGCATTCAAATTCATGTTCACTTTGTCGCCAGACTTAACTGCTGTTTTTACTCCATCAGCAACGTTTACTTTCGAGAATTTAAATTGCGCATTTACGGCAGTAGAAACCAACGCTGTGGCACCTATAAGTACCATTTGAAATAGTTTTGTTCTGATCATTTTGGTATATTTTTTCTGCAAAAGTAGACATTAAGATTCGATGATTTTTTGGTTCGAAACGCGTTCTGTGTCATTCGATAACGCACAGGGAAGGCACTGTTGGCTCATTTCGCAGGGTAAGTGATTCATTCTGTGATTTGTAGTTGTATTCGAACGAAAACAGTAATTCTTAAAAGAATTTATAAGCGCCGAGAAATAATTGGTAAACGTTCGGAATTGGCTTCCCAAATTGTCGGGACGGGCTCTCCACAAAGGAGGAAGCTCAATACGATTTCCAGAATACGATTATTATTCCGGCTTCAAGCAGCTCTAATGCTCCACCACAGGATATAAAAAATCAAACGAATTCATAACTGCTTTGTGCATGATGGTGGCGTGATTTTCAAGCGGTAAATAGTCGAAAAACACATTTACACGAGAGCTTTTTGTTTCCT
>CBFGMW010000359.1:0-3861 GCA_965649925.1 uncultured Fluviicola sp. | reverse complement strand
CTCCGCCGACAAACATGTTCATGAACTGGTCGAAGGTGATTTTCTCATAATCGGAAGGAACGCCGAACAAATTACGGTCAACGACTTCTTTTTTGAATGAGATGAGTTCATAATGAATCAATCCTTCGCTGGTTGGAATGTAGTAATCCAATGCCATACCCGGAACTTCAGGGTAGACTTCGAGGTATTTGTTGCTTATTTTTTTTGTGAAATAACAATCGTAGCCGTCACCAACTACTTTTCCGTCCATCAGATCATTCACATGATATTTCTGGCATTTGTAACCGGCAATTTTCTTCTTGCCTTTGACTTTGGTAATGGTGTACTGCGCTTCTTTTTCAGCCTCCGGTTTTTTACTCAAATCTGTCTGGATAGCGTAGCCTTTATTCCCCATATTCAGCAATAAGTACGCTTTATTCAAAGGAATATTCCGCAAGTAAACCTGGTTTCCGAACATTTCGGTTTCAGTTTCAACCCGTACAATGGTATCATTTGTTCTTATGACTACGCTCCATTGTTTGTAAATCACGTTTGTATCAGGAACCATAATAGTTGCTGTGTATTCAAAAACACCTTGCAGAGGTTCTTTTTGTGCAAGCGATAAAAATGCGCAGCTAACTGCAAATACTGTAAAAACTAATCTCATTTCTCAAAAGGTTTAAAGAACCCGTTCAAATAATTATTATATTCAATATAAGATTTCTGAACACCACTTTTCGGCAGTTCCAAATCTTTATCCGAAACCGGCGTTTCATCAAATTTATTCGCTTTAAACACCATTCTCACACCGTAACGGTCTATGGCGTATTCCATTAAAACTCCCGGAACAACCTTGAACGGATTGTACCAATTGGAATTCTTTAATTCAATTTCCTCTGTATACCAAAGTTCAATTCTATCTTTTGGATCTGTCACACAGGTTGCTAAAGCTTTCTTTGCTGTAAAGCCCAAAATTTCCTTTTCTTCTTTCGTGAAAACCACTTTGTATTCTTTCTGATCGGAAAGCATTTTATCGATATCAGTAGTATTCAGTTTCACATTAAAAACGTCTGCACCGTATTGAAAATAAGCCGCAACTTCTTTTTTGTTACAGTCCACCAGGAGCGCGTTTTTGATATCTACCTTCTGAATCAAAGACTGCATTTTCCCGTCCTTAAATTTCATTTTCATCTCTTTAGGCAGGATATTATATAAGAAAAGGTTTCCTTTTTGATCCGGGTAATCAACCGAATATTGGATCGTTCCCTCTTTTATTTTAGAGGAATCGCCGCAGGAGGAAAGCAACAATACGGTACTTAGGAGAATACACGTATTACGAAGTATGTTTGTCATTATTAACTAAAATGAATTGTAAAGATAATCTTTGATTTTCATTCGGTTAACTTTTTGTTATTCAACAGTCTCAACAGTCATTTGTTAACTCGACAATTCATGACTACTTTTGCAACGAAATTGAATCCATGGAACGAAACTACTCTTTAATAGTAAATAATTCGGAAATTACAGCCGGAACCCGCGGTTCTTCTGCCGGACCTACAGCACTTTTTACTGCAGCACGAAACGCTCAGTCTGATTTTTTCGGTCAGTTTCCGATCCAAACGATTCAAGATCAAAATGCAGCTTTGGATAAAGCAACTTCATTCAAATTTGCCAAATACATTGACAGTTATGCAAAAGTGTTTTTTGCGGTGAAAGAAGCTGTTGCAACTGAATTAAGCAACGAGCTTTTCCCGGTTGTTTTAGCGGGAGATCACGGTTCTGCAGCCGGAACAATTGCCGGAATCAAAAGTCAGTTTCCCGACAAACGTTTAGGCGTAATCTGGGTTGATGCCCATGCTGATATCCATTCGCCTTACACTACTCCATCCGGGAATATTCACGGAATGCCTTTGTCGATTGCACTGAACAACAACAATATTGAACACAAACACAACGAAGTAGATCCTGAAACAGCCGAATTGTGGGATGCATTTCAAAAAAGTGCTTTTACGGAACCAATGGTCAATCCGGCCGACCTGGTTTACATTGCGGTACGTGACTGCGAGGAAGAAGAAGTTTCTATCCTGGAGCGTTTAAATATTACGAATCATACGGTAGAAAATGTCAGGCAGCTGGGAGTTCCAAACGTAGTTGAGGCAGTAAAAAAACAATTGGAAACATGTGAAATGATCTACATTTCTTTCGATGTAGATTCCATGGACCCCGAATTAACCTCATACGGAACAGGAACTCCGGTAGGAAACGGTCTTTCACCAGAAGAAGCAAAAGAAATTCTGCAGCTTTTAATGCAAGACGAAAAAGTAGTTTGCCTGGAAATGGTTGAAGTAAACCCTTGTCTGGACAATAAAAAGAACAAGATGGCAGAAGTAGCATTCGACATTTTGTCATCCGTAGTAACAAAATGAAAACGTTCAAAAAAGTTCAAAAGATCCAATCCTCAATGCATTTGAGTCGTTTGAACGCTTGTCCTTTTTGAACCTTAGAAAAGAAAATAATGGAACATATTATAGAAAAAGAATTAGCCGAAAACTTCAACAGTATTTTCAATGCGGAGCTTTCGGATTTGACATTCACCTTTCAAAAAACGAAAAAAGAATTTAACGGAGATAAAACCCTGGTTTTGTTCCCGTACCTCAAATTATTAGGCAAAAAACCTGACGAGATAGGAGTAACAATAGGAAATTACCTGATCTCAAGAGGATTGATATCAGATTTCTCAATTGTAGGTGGATTTTTAAATCTCCACTATCCTCAATCCTATTGGATGAAAGCCTTAAATGAAGTAAAAAGCGCCCAAAACTTCGGGTTTCAGGAAGCCGACTCCAAACCAACAATCATGGTGGAGTATTCTTCACCCAACACGAACAAACCGCTGCATTTAGGTCACTTACGAAACGTTTTTTTAGGATATTCAGTTTCCCAGATCTTAAAAGCGAACGGAAATAAAGTCATCAAAACACAGATCATAAACGACCGCGGGATTCACATTTGCAAAAGCATGCTTGCCTGGAGCAAATTTTCTCCGTTAAATGATCGCGGTGAACGTGAAACACCATTAAATACAGGTTTAAAAGGAGACAAACTGGTTGGGAAATACTATGTAGAATTCGATAAACATTTCAATACTGAAGCCAAAGCAATCATTGCACAATGGGAATCGGATGATTTTGACGGTTTCTCGGAAACAACCGTAGCTAAATTCAAAGAATTGGATGACGCACTTGATGGAAAAGATGAAAAAACACAAAGTGCCATTCGCGATAAAATTAAAGACTTAGCGAAAAACGAAACCGATTTATTGCGGGAAGCAAAAGACATGTTGGTTCGCTGGGAAGGTCGTGATCCGGAAATCTACTTAATGTGGACAACTATGAACGGCTGGGTATACGAAGGATTCAACAAAACCTATGAGCGCATGGGAGTTGATTTCGATCGTTTATATTATGAATCGGAAACATATATTCTTGGAAAAGATCTTGTAAACGAAGGACTTGAAAAAGGTGTTTTCTATCGGAAAGATGACGGCTCAGTCTGGATCGATTTGACTTCTGACGGATTAGACCATAAGTTATTGCTTCGTTCCGACGGAACATCTGTCTACATGACACAAGACGTTGGAACAGCAGTTGATCGTAAGCGCGACTACCCGGATCTGAACGGAATTATTTATACAGTTGGAAACGAACAGGAATATCACTTCCAGGTACTTTTTCTGATCCTGAAAAAATTGGGCTACGAGTGGGCAGATTCCTGTTATCATTTGTCGTATGGAATGGTTGATTTACCTTCCGGAAAAATGAAATCGCGTGAAGGAACTGTTGTTGATGCCGATGATTTAATGGAAGAAGTGGTTCAAAGTGC
>CBFGMW010000358.1:0-3863 GCA_965649925.1 uncultured Fluviicola sp. | reverse complement strand
CCGAACGGAGATACACTTTCCACAACTTCAACCTGCTGGGTTTACGACATCGGTGACTATACCGTTACCGTTACCGACAATTCGGGCTGTGTCCTGGTATCTAATGCCTTTGAAGTACTTGAGTATTCAACTCCGTCTGTAAGCGCCGAACCGGGAACAGTTCTTTGTGCCAATCAGGATATTGTTATCAGCGTTACCTATTCCGGGAATGCTACTTTTCATTGGCTTAACAATAATTCAACGGCAGATAGTATTGTTGTCAATCAACCCGGAACCTACGTTGTAGAAATTACGCAATGCGGCGTAACAGTGACCGATAGCGTTGTTATTATGAACGGAAGTTTCAATGTGAACCAGATTCTCGGAGATTTGACCATTTGTAATGGACAAGACGGCGTTTTCTTTGTAAATACAGGAACCTCTGCAGCTCAATTTGAATGGCTGATAAACGGAGCTCTGGCAGACACAGTGAATCCGTTAAACATTCCGTTCAGTGACCTGATTGATAATTCACAGATCTCGGTTACCTTAACGAACGACTGTTATACCACTACAATTGTAGATACCATTCATATACTTCCGTTAACCGTTATTTCACTTTCCGAAGACTCGCTTGAACTTTGTCAGGATGATGAGGTAATAGTAGAAGTTTCACCGGATGATTTAACGTCTTACACCTGGTCGGCACCATTTGAAAACGAAACCGGGACTGAGATCACAGTGAACGGAGCTGTTTCTTACCCGGTAATAACAGTTATCGCTCTCGACAATAATGAATGTCCGACAAACACCGATACGCTCGTAGTTTTCAGCTCCGATCACACCATGGACATTGCCATCAATTTCCCGAATTTCTGCCCGGGAACAGAAGGTGAGATTGTGGTTACAACCAATTCCGACAGTATTCAATGGCAAACTCCTTTTGGTTATTATGAAACCTATTCCCTGCAGTTCCCAATAGATGAAGCTCACGAAGGAACTCAGAGCATTGTAACCTGGGATAGTTTCGGTTGTTCGTATACCGACAATTTTATGCTCACTTTAGCAGAAACACCAAACACCTCCCTCCTTCCCGACACCATTTTCTGCGCGAACGATATTTACACATTTTATTTTCCCAACGACACCAATACCTATACCTGGCTCACATACGGAAACAGCACCAGCATTCCGATTATTTCGAACCAGGACCTGATTCTGCAAATTACAACGCCTCAGGGTTGTGTTTTCACGGATACACTAAACGTTCAAACGGTAGATTGCAGTAATCCGTTGCCAAACGTTATTACACCGAACGGAGACGGAGTGAATGATTTCTTCTATCTGGATGATGCAACTTCGCAGCTGAAGAACGAAATTTTCATTGTTAATCGCTGGGGCGAGCAGGTTTTCTATGCTGCTCCGTATCAAAACAACTTCTCCGGTGAAGAACTGAGTGAAGGAGTTTATTTCTACATCTATTATCCGAATGGCAGAGAGCAAACCGACAATCTGAGACATGGCTTCCTGCATCTGATTGAATAGGCATTTAGATTTAAGACCGTATTGCCTATTTATGATTCTTTAATTCCCCGATTCAGAGCCGATTCGTTTAAAATGCTACCTTGCTAAAAATAGCAGCACAATAATCATCTTTCTATGAAAACGAGCCAGCTAAGCAAAAAGGAAATAGAACACGGCGAAGACGTCAGATGCCGGGATATTCGCGAAGGGATTTTTAATTTGATGAAATCAGACCATCCTGAACTGAAGAAAGAAGATCACGTTTCACTCAGTGAATTAAACCAGTACAGAAGGCTTTATCTTACTTCACTGATTGTACAGGAAAAAGGAGAAATCGCAACCATCGACAAAGACGTTATGGAGGCGATTAAAAACAATTCCATTTTATCTGAAAACATCCAGGATCTGAAGGAACCGAATCCGGATTTAGGTCAGCAATTAGCCGATAAAATTGCAGTATTTGGCGGAAGCTGGACATTTATTATCGTCTTTTTCTCATTCATTTTGATCTGGATGGCCATTAACATTGTCATTCTTACAACAAGAGCATTCGATCCATATCCGTTTATTTTACTGAACCTGATTCTTTCCTGCCTGGCAGCAATTCAGGCTCCCATTATTATGATGAGCCAAAACAGACAAGAGCAAAAAGACCGTCAGCGCGGCGAACAGGATTATAAAGTAAATCTGAAAGCTGAACTGGAAATCAAGTTGCTCAGCGAAAAAATAGATCATCTGCTGATCAATCAGAATAAAAAACTTCTTGAAATTCAGGAGATACAAACCGATTATCTGGAAGATCTGCTCAGGGAAATTAAAAAGACGAAGGAGTAAAACCCGTTCCCGGTTTTTTTATGACGCTCATCTGAATAATTTTTCAGGAAACACTTTCTACTGGAATGGTTCTTTTATCTTTATCAGGTAAAGTACCTTAATTATGAAGTTGATCAGCTTGCTTGCCCTATTGGGATTCTCTCTTTCCGCATACGCTCAGATGAAATCAGGAGCAGTTACCTACAAAACATCTGTAGTCTCCAACCAGGAAACGGAAGAATATGAAGGACTAGGTGATTTGAGCGATTATTCATTCACTTACACCACTCAGTTTAACGAAAACTACTTTTTGTCGAAGAGCGAACTGGGTATGATCAACTATACATCATTGGTTGACAGGAAAACGGGGTCAATGATTTATTCCATGACTTCTGAAATTTCTAAAACCATTGAATTTATTGACCTTACCAAGTCAATGAACCAAATAAAAGAGATGACCGAGTATAATGATTATGGCCCTTATTCGGATGAAGAAGAACCAGATATTGAAGAAACCAATCCGGACGGTTATCACGAAGATTTCTACAAAGAACTCCTGAGTATGAAGCCAAAGGATACAGTAATAGTGAGTACCACGGAAACCAAGCAAATTCTCGGTTATAACTGTAAAAAAGTAATCCTGAAAATCAAAGGCGGCATAATTGAAACAGTTTGGTATACCGAAGAACTGCCGGAATTAAACGATCTTTTTAAAATTCATTCCTCCATCAGAGGATTGGCTCTATATGTACATATTAAAACCGAAATGTATACAACACTGAGTGAAGTAACAGAAATAAGCGCAGCCAACGGTTTAAATGAAGTGGAATCATTCACCGTTCAGGAAGGCTATAATCTGGATTTAGGTTCTATTTACGTCAGTGATGGAGAAGTGAGCGAATTTGCTAATTCATATTTCACTTTCCCTGACTTTGTTTTGTTCCAGGATCGCGAAAAATTGATTCAGCAGCTTACTGCAGAGTTAGAGAAGACCATAAAGGAATCCAGTTCAAAAGAAGACAGATACCACTATTACTATATTGATCTGGAAATTAAGATCAGCGACCAGGGAAGAATTACCGAAATAAATTTCGAAGAAGATGCCACGGATATCCCTGAAAAAAAGATGAATGCCATGGTAAACCGCCTGAAAAAGAACGTGAAAATTGATCCGGCTACAGTTTATGGGAAGCCTGTGGCGAGTAAACTGGATTTGAACTTCTCTGGCTCGGATAATGAAGTTGATCCGGCGCAGTACTACGACGAGGAGAAGTAAGAAACTGAAGTGTCTACTGATGAATTAATCGACCTATCTTGTTTTACACCGAAGAAAATTTATTTAACACCGTTGTCGCCCCGACAACCACTGCTTCCTGTTCCTGACATGCAACTTCGTGTTTGCGTATTATTGGTTCATGGTCCGTGCAGATTGCTTCCGGTTCGCTGCAGATTCGTTCCGGAAGAGAAATTTTGTTGAATTGAACATTTTACCTGTATTATTGTAAGCAGAACTATGAGAAAAATCCTTTTTTTAATCCTGTTTAGTC
>CBFGMW010000357.1:0-3865 GCA_965649925.1 uncultured Fluviicola sp. | reverse complement strand
CTTATTTGCTGCAAAACGAATGGAGTAAGGTTGAGATGCTCGTAGAACTTTTTCAGGATGTTTCGGAAGTTTCTTTGGGCCCATCTTGTCAAAATACTCCTGTTGAAGCATTTTTTTTGGTCGACAATCTGAAGTTAGCACATACTTCACGCAAATCTATTTATCATATCCCAAATGCGTTTACACCGAATGGCGACGAGTTCAATCAACAATTCAAACCTGTATTTGTATGTGGATTTGATGAAAGTGATTATTTATTTGAGGTGTATAACAGGTGGGGAGAATTGGTATTTGCTTCTTTTGACGTTCATACAGGCTGGGATGGAACATATAATGGTCAATTGGCAGAAGGTGGTCTGTTCGGTTGGAAAATTACTTATAAAAATGAAAAATCCGCTCGTAGAGAAGTGATTACGGGGTCTGTATCTCTATTGAAATAGTTTTGTGTACCAACGAAATTGTATAAAAAAATCCCGCCTCAAAAGAAACGGGATTTACTATGAATAATTATTTCCTACAAATCAAATTTGATTCCTTGTGCCAATGGCAATGAATCGGTGTAGTTAATTGTGTTTGTCTGACGACGCATGTAAACTTTCCATGCATCAGATCCTGACTCACGTCCGCCACCGGTTTCTTTTTCACCACCGAATGCACCACCGATCTCAGCACCCGAAGTACCGATGTTTACGTTTGCGATTCCACAATCTGAACCGGCTTGCGATAAGAACGCTTCCGCCTCACGCAGGTTGTTTGTCATAATTGCAGATGAAAGTCCTTGTGGAACTCCGTTTTGAATCGCGATTGCGTTTTCAACACCACCTGAGTATTTCATTAAGTACAATACCGGGGCAAATGTTTCGTGCTGAACAATTTTGAAATGGTTTTCTGCCTCAGCAATTGCCGGTTTTACGTAGCATCCGCTTTCGTAGCCTGCTCCTGAAAGAACACCACCTTCAACAATCAGTTTACCACCTTCGGCAACAACTTGTTTCAAAGCGTTTTCGTAAGCTGCAACCGCATCTTTATCGATAAGCGGACCAACGTGATTGTTTTGATCTAACGGATCTCCGATTCGAAGCTGAGCGTAAGCTTTTACAAGCGCGTCTCTTACTTTATCGTAAACTGAGTCATGAATGATCAAACGACGTGTAGAAGTACAACGCTGTCCTGCCGTTCCAACTGCACCGAATACAGCTCCAGGAACAACAATTTTCAAGTCGGCACTTTCAGTAATGATTACCGCGTTGTTTCCGCCTAATTCCAATAAATGGCGACCTAAACGTTTTCCAACTGCTTCACCAACCAATTTACCCATACGAGTAGAACCTGTTGCAGAAACTAAAGGAACGCGAGTGTCATTCGACATTAAGATCCCTAAATCAGCGCCACCGATCAATAAGCTGGAAACTCCTTCAGGGACATTGTTTGCTTCGAAAACTTCTTGTGTTAACTTTTGACATGCAATTGCAGTCAAAGGTGTTTTTTCGGATGGCTTCCAAACACAAACGTCACCACAAACCCAAGCCAAAGCTGTATTCCAGTTCCAAACCGCAACCGGGAAGTTGAAAGCGGAAATAATTCCTACAATACCTAGCGGGTGATACTGCTCATACATTCTGTGACCTGCACGTTCAGAGTGCATTGTTAAACCGTATAATTGACGGGAAAGTCCAACAGCGAAATCACAGATATCGATCATTTCCTGAACTTCTCCTAATCCTTCCTGCAGTGATTTCCCCATTTCGTAAGAAACCAACTGGCCTAGAGGCTCTTTGTATTCTCTGATTTTTTCAGCCAACTGACGAACCACTTCACCTCTTTTAGGTGCAGGTACCATACGCCAGCTTTTGTAAGCTTCCTGAGCTTTCATTATTACTGCTTCGTATTCTGCTTCAGTAGCGGAAATAACCGATCCGATTACTTTTCCATCGGCCGGAGAAATTGAATCTATTTGAGGGCCACGTGTATTAAACCAGTGTCCGCCTGTTGAAGCACCACGATTGGTAGCTTCTATTCCTAAAGTTTGTAATGCATCTTGGATTCCAAGTTCTGTTGCAGTTGTAGACATGCGTATGAAATTTGTTTGTGCAAAATTACACAAAAATTACTACCTGAGTTTTGTAACTTATGTTAACCTTATCGATATTGTTGAACATATTTTTTATCGGTGATAGATTTTAAATTTTTCGAATGTTTTTTGTCCGGGAATATTTACACTCATCAGGTAAAAATCTTTTTCTTTAGAGATTACCTGATAAATAAATTTATCTCCTTTAACACTGAAATTTGACCTCGTTTGATTGTTGCTTTCTATAAAAATCAATTCAAATTCCGTATCATTAATCCAATTGCAAGTCAGTTTAGAGAAAGTCTTATCTGTAAACGAGTCGGTCCAATATCCGGTTTCCATCAAAACATTTGTTGTATCTCCATTAACCTCGAAATAATAGAATTTGTTTTGTTTTTTAAATTCCGCCAGGGCCATTTCAGAAATTTCCGATTTTGGTTTTTTAGTTACTCGTTCTACAGCTTCTTTCGGTGGTTCTAACCTGTTTAATAAATCTTGAAATTCCACGCAATTTCTTTGAAGTCTAAAGTAAACCTGGTTTCCAACTTGGTCAACTTTTGATTCGTCGATTTTTGCCAGATACGGAAAGAGTTGATTTTCATATAATGACTTTATTTTAAGATTATCATCTTTAATTTTCAATTTTTCTAAGTAATCACACATAACATTAGAAACTGAATCAATTTCCGTCATAGTTTGTGAAAATGTGACATTAGATATTCCAAGTAATACAATTATTAGGTTTTTTTTCATGCTGCTCAAATTGTTTAGGTATTGTGGATAGATATTCTTCTCAGTTGATCAATTTTTTATTTGTTGTCTATTCCGCTCCTTCAATCTGTAGCCGATGCTGCTCAACCTGAAATTTATTAAAATTATCCCATTTAGGAGCCGAACTCATTTTGTGACCAACCATCGAATCAATGCACGTGTTTTCGTTTTTGTATTTATCATGCAGTACTTCCAGGATTTTAAAGAAAAAATCATCGAGCATCTTGATTGAATCAAATTCAGTTTTGAATGAATTCAGCTGCAATAAATCCAGTATTGCTTTTTTTTCTTCGTCGTTTACTTCTGTGAGATAACCGTTTTTTAACGATTTGAAGACTAAATTATTCCAAACCACGCTGTCGTGCCCCCAGGTTACATTCGGAAGATTCAGCGAGTGTTCACAAATCAGGATAATAGCGAGCAGAACATCGTTTAAATAGCTTGCAGGGAATTCATCAAAGCTTCTGAATTCAAAACCGCTCTGGTACATTTTTTCTTGGTTGAAATCCAAACCGATATCGGCAAGTAATTCGTAACTCAGTTCTGATTCAACCCGATCGCGCCACCAGATATTTTCTTCTTTGTCAAACTTCAGGAGCTTTCTGAATTCTTCTACGCTATAAGTCAGCACTTTTCCTTTCGCCATTGCTTTGTTGAAAGTACCGACTCCGGTGTAACGCGACATGGCGTTTCTCATGGATCCGGAAGCAAATTTTTCCTTTAAATGGAACTTCTTGCCGATGGTTTCCATAATATCAGGACTGCCGAGTGTTGCAATGAAGAAAGGTTCAAACCATTGCAGCAGGTAGATGGCGTTGGAGTGTTTGGCATCAAATCCCGGGTAGTCTAAAATTCTGCTGTTTTCTGTTAGTGTTGGCAATGTAAGGTGAAAATGATAAGTCCCGTTATTAAACAGTACCAGGTTTTCCTGGTTAGACATAAACATGTTCAACCCTATATTGTATTTCGGGAAATTCAACTTTCCTTTTAACACAGCCGATTCGTTCAGTTTATCGATGAATA
>CBFGMW010000356.1:0-3871 GCA_965649925.1 uncultured Fluviicola sp. | reverse complement strand
TACAATGAAGCTTATCGAAGTATAGCGCAGCAACTTAGTGGTACAAAAGCGTCAAACCAAGAACATCGAAAACAATTACAAACACTTGCAAAACTTTATACAAAAGGAATTAACCCAGATTGGGAACAACTTTATAGTATTGAATCTAAAAAGAAAATAGCGCTACCTGTTTACCCGTTCTCAAAAGACCGTTATTGGTTGACAGATGATGCGGAAACAAATGTAGTTATCACTGAGCAAGTTAGAGAAGCTTCTTCAACTCAGACTTATTTTGAATTACCGTTAACTACAGTGGAGGCGAACGCCCAGCGATTCGTTCAACAATTACTGTTGGATCAGTTGAAAACTACTGGCGAACTGGATTTACATGCAGGATTTTTCGAACTTGGATTGACCTCGCATGATCTTTTACAAGTTACACAGCGAATAAAAACACACCTCGATCCTGATTTTTTACCTGGTTTGCTATTTGAATACACCACGATAGCTGAACTCGCAGATTATTTTGCTGTTTCCTTTTCAGAACGCTTGCAAAAAGCCATTTTGCTTGAACAAGAACCTCAGAGTAACAGACAAAAGGTGGTTAGTGAAGTGAACAACGTACCTATCAATTCGGCTATACCTGTAAACACCAAAGAGCAGTTCGAACCATTTCCACTCAATGATATTCAGGAATCCTTTTTAAGTGGTCGTAGTCTTGCAACTGGCGACAAGGTAGGATGCCATATTTATCTGGAGCTCGATATTAATAACATGGATGTTTATCGACTGAACGATTCATGGAAACGCCTGGTTGCGCACCATCCAATGCTTCGGATGAAAATATTGCCAAATGGTTTGCAACAAATCATGGAAGAGCTTCCTGCTTATGAATTCAAAGTAGCGGATCTAAGAAGGAAAGAAATTTTCGAGCAAGAACAATGTGTAGAAGATACCAGAAACCGATTGTCTCATAAAGTGTATCAAGCAACTGAATGGCCGTTTTTTGAAATAGGCATTAGTATTTGTTCCAACAAGAAAACCCTTCATCTCAGTATTGATGAATTAATTGTTGATGCCTATAGCCTTCACCTTTTGCTGCAACAATGGAAAATGCTATATGAAAATCCCGATTGGAAGATTCCAACTACGGATTTATCTTTCCGCGATTGCATTATTGCAGATAAAGCAGATGAACAATCCCATGCTCACTTAAAAGACCTGGATTATTGGCTGAAACGTTTGGTTGATATGCCTGCAGGTCCGTCTTTTCCAATTAGTTTAGCTAAGCCAAAAGCGGATCATTATCAACGTGTACGATTAGAAGGCGGACTTGAAAAAGAAATCTGGGAACCGCTCCATAACAGACTGAAAAAAGCTGGAATTTCTCCAACTGTTTTCCTGTTAACCGTTTTCAATGAAGTATTGAGGACAGCATCGAATAACAAGTCTTTTTCGTTGATACTGACATTCTTTAACCGTCTATCTGATCCAAGACTTCAACAAATAATTGGTCCGTTTATTTCGACCACACTTTTTGCTGCAAAAGAGCGCAACGGGAATAGCTTTGAAATGCTCACAAAGCAAGTGCAGCAAGAATTATTCGAAGACCTTGGGCATACAGCAGTCAGTGGCATCAAAGTATTACGGGAATTAAAAAAGAAACGATTGGCTTCTGCTTCACTTTCTTTACCTGTCGTTTTCACTTCGTTATTGGGTGATAAGGAATGGGGGGCAAGCGAAAGTTTTTTCGATCAAATTTCCTTTTTTGTTACTCAAACTCCACAGGTTTACCTGGATCACCAAACGTATGAACATAAAGGTGCTCTGAAGTTTAGTTGGGACGTTGCTGAAGGATATTTTGCTGCGGGTTTCATCGAACAACTCTTTACCGATTATGAACACGTTTTATTGGCACTAGCCAATCCTTCCGCCGACTGGAAGCAGGGTTTGAATAATTTTTCTGTACCAGAAGTGGAAACTTCACCGCAACTGAAACACTTCCCTCATGAACAATTCAATCCATTCCCGTTAACGGATCAGCAGCAAGCTTATGCTTTTGGCAGAAGTGCTCATGGATCAGGTATTAGTGCACAATTGTATACCGATTTTGTTACCGACAACTTGGATGTTGCGCGATTGGAACTTGCCTGGCAAAAAGTCATGGGCGTTCACAGCATGCTTGCAACGGTTTTGCTGCCAGATGGCACTCAACAAGTTTTGAAAGAAGTACCATATTACAAAATACAAGTAAATGATCTGCAAGGTCAAACAATAGAGACAATCCAGGAAAAATTACAGCAAACAGAAGCCGCTATGATTTCTCGAATGTGTCCTTTTGGTGAATGGCCGCATTTTGATTTACAAGTCAGTAAAATTGATGAAAAGGCTTTTAAAATTCATTTGAGTATCGAATTAATCATTGCAGACCTTACCAGCATTGAAACCATAAAACGAGCGCTTTTTCATTTTTATATACATCCGGAAGCGTTACCCGAAAAGCTTCCTTTTTCATTCGCTGATTGTATCTTATCCCTTAAGAATTATGGGAAAACGGAAAGTTATCAGCGAAGTTTTGGCTTTTGGAAACAAAAATTTGCAGAACTTCCGGCTGGACCAAAGCTTACAACTGTTTCAGAAAAAACAAATGCTCCAACGACCGAGCGACTGGAGTCGGTAGTGACAAACTGGAGTAAACTCAAACAAAAAGCTCAGGAACTTCATATCAAACCAGAAATCATTTTACTAGGCGCTTATGCCGAAATCCTTGAAGCATGGTCGGAAAAAACACCATTTTCCATTGTTATTCCTAGTTGGAAAAGATGGAGTAATGATCCATCCATTGAATCAATTGTAGGAGATTTTACTGCAATGAGTTGGGTAACCATAGGCAATAACAGCGAATCCTTTGTGACTAAACTTCAACGATATCATCAGACGGTTGAAGAGGATTTATCTCACAATGCGGTAAGCGGATTGCGTGCTTTACGAATAGCTGCCATGAAGCATCCTGATAAAAAGCGTTATACATTCCCAATTGTTTTCACTGGTTTGAGCGACTCATCTTCAGTAGTGTTGCCTCAAGGTTTCCGAAAAGGAAAATCACGAAGTCAAACTCCGCAAGTGCAACTCGACAACATCAGTGAGGAGCACGCTGGACAATTGCATATTCACTGGGACAAAGCAACTGGCGTTTTCCCAAAAGGCATGATAGAGCTGATGTTTGAAGCCTATCACAAGCTTTTGGAAACACTTGCCACAAACGAAGAATATTGGATGCAAGCAGATTTTTCACAGCTCATTTGTCCTTTGAAAGATCAATTCCAAGATGCTGCAGATATACAATTAAACGAAGTAGTTATCTGATGATGAAATGAAGTCTACTCGAAACAGAGAAATATTTTAACCATACTTGAAACGACACTACAATGAACTATTCACTGGATGATAGCCTCCACAGGCTAATCGAATCACAAACTAACCAAAATCCGGACGCCAATGCACTTCGTTTTGACGGTCAGACACTCTCGTACAAAGAATTGAACGGGCGAGCCAACCAATGTGCGCACTATTTGCGCGAAGTAGGTGTTGGTCCAAATAAGATCGTTGCCGTTTTAATGGAACGTTCCCTCGAAATGAGTATTGCATTATTGGCAATTTTGAAAGCTGGCGGGGCTTACTTACCGATCGATCCTGATTACCCAACCGATCGTATTGATATGCTTCTGGAAGATGCAGGAGTATCGATTGTGCTTGCTCAGAAGAAAACTGCAACACGAATCGGACAGTTCTTTGGAACCGTTTTCTGTTTGGATGATGAATGGAATTCCTTAAAAGAATTCCCGCAGACTAATCCAAAAAGCATATCAAAGCCAGATGACTTAGCGTATGT
>CBFGMW010000355.1:0-3878 GCA_965649925.1 uncultured Fluviicola sp. | reverse complement strand
TTTTTTTTCAATAGGGAAGAATAGTGAGGAGTTGTAACATTCAATGTATTTTCCCGACTGTGGCTCATAATTAGAGGCAGCACTTTTCTCATAATTGTATTGTTGAGTTGTTGTTGCCCCAATTAAAACCGGTATCGGGTGTTTTTTCTGGAATGCATGGATTGCTTTTGTGGCTACGTGCTGGGGAATATAGTCTTCGTAGAACCATTCGTAATAGGATTCGTTATTTGGGTAGAGAGCAGTTTCCGGTCCGACGATCAAATTTGTTTTTTTTGTCGATTTTTCCAGAGCAAGTCCCAATAGTTGTTGTAACTGTTCTGAATTTGATCCGACAAATTTTTCAGTGTAGGGATCTTTATTTGGTTGAACAACAACAACTTCGAAATTCTGTCCCGTAGTTGATTTTAGTGCTCCAAGGATCAAAGAAAGTGCTATTGGAAGTAAAATTAATGCTCCAATTGTAAAGCGTTTTTTTTGCGAACGGTCTGTAGGCTGGCTTATCATTTGAAAGATGAGGTAATTGATGATCAGTACCCACAGGCTTCCGCCGAAAACGCCCGTAATGGAATACCATTGAACAAGACTTGGGGTGGAGGCAAAGACATTTCCAAAAGTCAGCCAGGGCCATGAAAGATCCCAGTGGAAGTGGAGCCACTCAAATGTCAGCCAAACCGAAACAAAGAGCAACATGAACCATTTTCGCGAAAAACTGCGCTTGAGTACATGGAAAACCAAAAATGCAAGTGCCATTAATAAGCTGTTTGCAAAAAACGCCATCAGTGCGCCGCCAACCGATGCATAGATAATCCACCAGGTTGTACCGATGTTGTATACAATAAACGTAAAGTAAGCATGAACAAACAGGTTACCTGCTTTCTTTTTATTTGAGAAATAATCTTCTACAAACAGAAGCGGGATCCATGAAATAAAGGCCAACGGGAATAAACTTCCCGTTTTTGGGAATGTAATCACCATTAATAAGCCTGAAAGAAAGCTTAATGACCATCTTGATATCCGACGCTGTGTTAAATTTTGCATTTTTTTTTCAAAGATAACAGATTTCGGAATCCGCGTGCAGTGTGCCAAAGCGTGAGTTTTTGAACAGTTTTAGGATTGCAATAGTGACTCGCTATGGATAAATGTTTGAAAAATAAGCTGGTAGTTTAAAAAACAAGCATTAATTTAACACCCAACAAAACTAGATATGAAAACTCTCCTCCTCTCCAGAGCGGTTATGCCGTTGTGTTTCGTATGTGCTGTATCCGTAGGATTTAGTCAGGAAAATGAATTGCATCGTGAAAATGAAGCTTCCCGTGTAAATATTTCTGGTTATGGTACATCACTGATTACGTATCAGTTATCAAGCCTGGTAATCTGTAAGGATACTGAAAAACTAAAAAGCTTTATTCAGGAATTTGATGGTGTTACTTCCGTTGTAATCGACGAAGATGACATTGCTATTCAATTTAATGAAGTAATAAATACAGGCCAGTTGGATTTGTTGTTTGAGCGTATTGAAATGCTCTATCTCACCACAAGCACTGCTAAGAAACACTGACCGTTATGAAAACAAAGCTACTTTCACTTCTTGTATCAGGGTTGATAGGAATCCTATGTACAACTTATTCTTTCTCCCAGGGTGCCGATACCCCGGCGGGTGCTACGGGAGTTCCCGTTTTAATTCCGTTTAATGCTTCCGGAACAACCGTCGGTGCTGCTAACAATGTTGACAGTGATCCGACCGCCGGAGTAGTAACCATTGACGGAGGAAACGATTGGTTCTATTATTTTTGTGCTACAACAACCGGAGTAGTGAATATCACATTGACTTACAACGGTTCTGCCGTCCCACAGATATTTCCTTCGTTACAGGTTTTTAATGAAGTTGGATTGACAACTTATGCGGGAACCCCCGGAAATGCAGCCGCATCACAAACTGCAACGGCATCCACAGCAAATCTTGCCAATACCATTGGAGTTCCGCTGGCAGTAACTGCCGGATCGTGCTACTATGTTATGATAGATAATTCGAATTACAATACGTCGAGTTTCGCATATAATCTTCAAATGACTTATGCTACCACAACTACAACACCGCCAACTCAACCGGGTTGTACAAACATGGGTTTTGATAATGGAACAACTAGTGGCTGGGTTGGTAACTGGGGACATACAGTTGTAAACGGAGGAATGGGTGCTCCAACACCAACGTACACTCCTGTTTACGGAACTTTAAATCAGGGCCATCACAATGTTACCACGGCAGGTCTTGATCCTTTTACCGGTGCTGTTCAGCAGGTTTGTCCGTTAATTCCTTCGAATGTAAACTCTATGCGCCTTGGAGACGGACCGAACGGAAGTTTTGGTGGTGCTCAGTTAATGCAGAAATTTTCAGTGACTTCCGCCAACGCGTTGCTTACATATTATTACGCAGCTATCATGCAGGATGCGGGGGCTGATCACCAGAATTATGAACAGCCTTTCTTTAAGATCGAAGCGCTTGATTGTTCGGGAAATCCGATTGCCTGTGGAAATTACCTGGTAACTGGTGGTCCGGGTATTCCTGGATTTATTCAAATTGGGGCATCCACAGTTTACTACAAGGACTGGACACCGGTTTTATTGGATTTAACGCCCTATATTGGTACTTGTGTTACGATTAGTTTTACAATCGGGGATTGTTCACGAGGTGCTCACTTTGCTTATGCATATTTGGATGCAACTTGCGGACCGGTTGAGATTGTTGCTCCGGCTTCTGTTTGCCAAAACACAAGTACAACGTTTACAGCGCCAACCGGAGCAGCATCATACTCCTGGGTAAATACTGCTGCGCCGGGAACTGTTTTGGGAACTACAAATGTTCTGACAGTTGCACCAACGACTACCGGAACAACGACTTACCAATGTACTATGACTTCCGTTTCCGGGTGTAATACTACCATTTCGTCAACAGTAAATGTTTTACCAACGCCACAAATCACTGTTACGAATCCGCCTGCGGTTTGTGCGCCGAATGTTGTGGATATTACAGCTGCAAGTGTTGTGACAATTACTTCAGGATCAGGAACAATATCTTATTATTCTGATGCTGCATGCACGATTCCTATAGCATCTCCTGGGGCAATTACTGCCAGTGGAACATATTATATTAAAATCCTGAATGCGAACGGATGTTTTGATATTCGCCCGGTTACAGTTGTGATCAATCCAACTCCAACTGTGAACGTAACAACTGCCGATCAAACGATTTGCCTGGGACAATCTGTGAATTTAGCCGGAACGATTTCTCCTGCTGCTTCAAACACACCTGTTACATTTACCAATACCACAGATTTTCCTATTCCTGATGGAATTGGAGCTGGAGTAGGACCTTCGGTTAGTTCGCCAATTGTGGTTTCGGGTATTAATCCTCAAACCGTTGGTGTTTTGCCAATTGTTTCTGTAAACGTAAGCCTTACTCATACATTCGATCAGGATGTTCAGATGTATTTACAATGTCCGGGAGGAACGATGATCCAATTATCTACGGGAAATGGCGGTGCAGGAGCAAATTATACGAACACTACTTTTGTTCCAACAGGTTCGCCATCAATTGTAGGCGGCACAGCTCCTTTTACCGGATCATTTACACCGGAACAAGCGTTTACTTTATTGAATGCCTGTGCAGTAAATGGAACATGGAATCTGGTGGTTTTAGATGATTTCCAGGATGATACCGGAACAATCCTTGATTGGTCGATTACATTTAATACGTATACTCCAGCGCCAACATTTGCATGGTCGCCAACGGCAAATATGACCAATTCTACTACTTTAACTCCAACTGTTACACCAACAGCGACTACAACCTATACTTTTACCGGAACAAGCTCAACCGG
>CBFGMW010000354.1:0-3882 GCA_965649925.1 uncultured Fluviicola sp. | reverse complement strand
CATAAGCATTGTGTCCGGGCCAGAAAGACAGAATGTCTCCTGTATATAATTCTATCTCCGGCTTTGCGGGATCAGCCGACGCCGGTTGAAAACTGAATGTTTCAATACCAGAAAGTCCGCAAAGTAGATTGTAAACAGAACCGGCAGGAGGAAGCGCTTTGTTCCACAGGTTCATGCTGAACTGTCCGCTTGGTACATAATCAAAGTTATTCCCGCTCGTTCCTTTGGGTTGATTATCTGCATAAACAATCATTCCGGTAGACTCGGTTGGTGTCCAGAGCAGTGACGTGCCAGGGTAAGGATTCAGGTTGAGAACAGATGTAAGTCCAAGCTGAAGACCGGTATCTGTGGTGAATCCGGAAGGTAAAGTTGTTGGTGCAGCTAAAGCGGTCATTGGGACCATAAAACAGCGCAGCGGATTTTGGGTGTTTTTGTTGGTGTTTAACGGATCGTTCGGGTCGAGGCTCACATAGTAACTTCCGGCATTATGGGCCTGATCAGAATCAAACATCGGATAGGTGAAAGCACTTAAATTGCCCTTGCTTCCGGGATAAAAATAATTCAATGCAGCCTGGTTCGCCGGGAAATTATAATTGCTCGAAGGTACTTGTAAGTTATATACGAGACAGCCCATTAAAGGACCGTACGTTGGGATATAAATGTTCTGAATTGGATTTTGATATACGGTTCCAAACTGTGTCGTCAGCAAAAGCTTCGGATTATTCAGATCCGTATTAAAAAAATTGAAAAGGTCACCGTTCAGTGAACATGGAGCGCTGCTTTGTACAGCCAGTTCCACATTTTGGCTCGGATTATAGGATAGGGGTGATATTACGCTGAAAAAAGAGGTGAAGGATAGAGTTACTGCTGTAACCGTGTTACTGTTTATGGTTGTTGGATCGGTTAACCAAATCATTGCATAATTGGTGAATACTCCACCGGAACCATATTGCTGAGCAAGGTATTTAATAATGCTGCTGGCAAATGTATTTGCAGAATCTGTGTCAGTAACAGCCGGTGCTTTTGAGCAGAAGACAAAAATACTGTAAGGAAAATCGGTAGAAAACAGTGTTTGCAGAGAAACTCCGGATTCAGGTTGGGAAACTCCGCCTGCCGGGTTAAATACATATCCACACCAACCTGCATCATCTGCCTGAGGGGTCGTTTGATAAAGTGTAGAGCTATACAACTGTGTGAATGTGGTCATAACATAGCGTTATTAGTTGTCATAAGTTCCAGGTAGCAATCATTGAGCTGATATTCGTTGGGGGAACATTCAAATCGCTGAAAGTAGCCTGTAAAAAAACAGAACCGGGCTGCAGTGAGCTAGGAATTTGTAACGTGAGTTGCATTCCTTTGTCAATTTTAGCAGTTCCCAGTATCAGATCGGATGAACAAACCGCAATAGGAGCAGTTTGAGTTATCGTTATAGTGTAGAGCAGGAGTGATCCGTTGTAAAATGTCACACTCGCATTGTTTTTCGCAGTTCCCAAAGGCTTGGTCACAACTGTTAGCGCTGGAGTAAGCTGGAAAACTAAAGAGTCCGGGCTGGCAACCAGAGTAACAGGTCTTGATCCGTTAACAGGAATTGTTTTATCCGGTAAACGAACCGGTTCTGTTTCCTTAAACCGAATCAGAGCCACTTCCTGCTGGCAAATAGCGGGCACATAACTATCGGGTGATTCTCCGCGGGAAGAATAACTAATGATACAGATTAGCAGTAATAACTGTGTTCTGATCAACGGTATGCGCTCGAAAAAGCCCTGCATGTGTGAACAATAAAGTGAAACTTTTGCCGGAATGTTTCTACCCCGGCAAAAGCGAGTCACAAATGATTATTGGTTTAGATTCCAAGACGCTACAACAGAGTTAAGCTGCGTAGGTTTTGTAACATTCAAATCCGTAAACGTACAGTTCAAAGTCACCGTACCTGTTTGGATCGGGCTAGGAATTTGCAATTGCATTGTTCCGTTTTCGAACACGAAATCTCCAACTTTCAAGTTGTCAGGAAGGCTTTGAAGCGGTGATACCTGGATCAGTGTAAGTGAATACACTTTAGTGGGACCTGAATAGAAATCACAACGAGCTGTGTAATAGTCAGGAGAAATTGTTACTTGAACGTAAGACGTTGCATCCAGCATAAAAGCCGGAAGTGTTAGTGGTAATGCCATAATAGACGTTTTAAAATAGTGAATAATTATTTATATTTTGATGAGAAAAACTCATCAAAGCGTTAAACTATTCTCCGACCTTTTTCTGAGATCAGCGAATAGTGGTTTATCAGTGTTTTTGTTGAATAATAGTCGTGTTTCTACTTGCCTGGTTTTTCAGATTCCTCACTCACGTTTGGTCCCGTAATCAACGCATTCGAAACGTTTAAACAAGCTTAGCAAATTCTGAAAAGATGTTTAGGAAAAATGACACAAACACGTCAATTAAAAGCATAAACAACTGAAATTGGATACATGAATAGTTTGGAGTCAGGAGTTCGAACTCATTTGCGCGGTTCTCCGGAAGAATGTATAAATGGTTAGTATTTTAGTACTTTTAAGGAAGCTGCACCAGCGAAGCAACTGTTCAAACAGGTGGGGGCTTCAACTTCAAATCAAAAAATAATAACTGCCCACTAATCAGTGAACAGTTATCTTTTTATTCTAAAACGATTTGAAATTATTAATCCTCCGTATTCTTCAAAGACATCAGTAAATTGTAGGCACCTTTCAGAACATACTCGCTATTTTTATCGAGGTTTTGGATTGCCGTATATCCGTTTTCAGAACTCCCAACTGTTACTTCCTGCATTTCAAAACGATTCGTTCCGGTTTTCACAAAAACAAATTGCTTGTTCTCATAGCGAACTATCGCATCATCGGGCAAAGCAGAACTATTCGCTGACTTTACATCTACTTCGGCATTCATATACATTCCGGGTAAGAGGTTTTTGTCGTATTGATCGAAGTGGCAATGAACAACCGTAGAGCGGTCATCTGACAGGTTTTTGCTGATAAGGACAATGGTACATGCGAATTTTTTATCGGGCTCATTGTTGGTGTATGCAACCAATTTCTGACCTATAAACAAGTTATTTACATCCTTCTCAAAAACGGTCAATGACAAGTGAATGTCTTGCGGATTCACTAACTCAAACAATACATCTGAAGGAGCCAGGTATTTCCCAATGTTGACATTCACCGCAGAAACGAAACCGCTGATCGGAGAAATGATACTTACGGTTCTGGTAATGTTGTCGGCCGTAATTCTGTTCGGGTTTAAACCTATCAGTTTTAATTTCTGTTCCAGGGACTTCACCATCACGTTCTGCATTTCATATTCGGCACGAATCTGCTCAAAGACTTTGTCGCTTGTAGCTTTTGTTTGATTCAGCGTTTTTTGACGGTTGTATTCGCCTTCACTTAATCTGAATTTTGATTTTGCAGTCAGATAATCCTGTTGCAGCTGAATGTATTGCTGATCTTCCATTACAGCAAGCACTTCGCCTTTCTTCACCTGCATTCCGGGAAGCAATTTGGTGGATCTCAAATAACCGCCGAGTGGCGCACTGATGGAAACGGTGTTTTGTGGCGGCACGTCAATTTTACCGTTGATTTTCAAAACAGAAGCAATCGATTTTTCTTCTGATTTTCCGGTTTTGATTCCCGCATTTTTAACTTGTTCATTGGAAAGCGTGATCTCCATTTGTTCCTGTTGAACGGATTCGGGCTGTTCTTCCGGGTTTCCTCCGCACGAAGCGAAAAGAAAGATTGCGGTTGAATATATTAGTGTCTTTTTCATGATAAACAGTTGTTTAATAATTGTTTTGTTCACCTATTACTCGGCAAAATAATAGTTGAGCTCGGCAATGCTTTGATTGCGATTCATTAA
>CBFGMW010000353.1:0-3882 GCA_965649925.1 uncultured Fluviicola sp. | reverse complement strand
GGAGACATTCCGATTCCTAACAAAATGCTGTCGTCACGGTAATACGGGGAAACCAGTCCTGAGGAAGAAGCTGAAGACCAACAGCTAACTGAATTGCTTCATGCCCGCGTGAAGTGGCGTGTACATATTTAGCCGTTATTTCTTTATTCGCTTCATACTTCTCTGCCAACGTTTTAGCTGTTGCCATTAAACGAAAAGCCTTCAACAATGTTTCTTTAGACGTTTTGATATTCGCTTTTTTGGATTCGGCAAGTGTTTCTCCCATCAGTAAAATTTGAGGAACAAAGATAAGACAAGCCTATTAAAAATCACACAACTTGACCGAAGATTAACTTAATTGCAAAGAAGAACTTATTATACCGGATAATTAAATTGATTTTCTAGTACATCACATTCACGTGACCATTCTCTTCGATCTTTTCGTCGCTCTTATCGCTCTTGAAAGAAATCGTCCAACTATAACTTCCTTTTGGAACAAGTTTACCGTGATATGTTCCATCCCAACCTTTAGTAGCATCTTTCGTTTCAAAGACAGTTTCTCCCCAACGGTTGTAGATCGTCATATGAAAACTGTATTCATCGAAACCAGTTGTAAATACGGGCGTAAAAATGTTGTTATTCTCGTCCCCGTCAGGTGTAAATGTATTTGGAACATAATAAATAGACGGACTTTCAACGACTACAATCAATCGAACTGAGTCTATACAACCACCGGCACTTTCAGCAATCACCCATACTTCCTGATTTCCATCCACCGCTTCGAAAGTGTGCGAAAGACTGGTAGCATTTGATTGAGATTGATCCGGAAAAACCCATGTGTAATCATAAATAGGTGGAGAAACAACGCATTGACCAACCGGATTACTTATATCCATCGGATTCGGAGTAATACTTGCTGTAAAGTCAATATTATCGGTTACTGTTACAGTTGATGTTGCAGATGCAGTACAGCCACCAGAAGTTACTGAAACAGTATAAACAGTTGTAGCACCAGGAGTAGCCTGAACCGTTGCTCCAGTTGTTGCACTTAAACCTGTGGACGGAGACCACGTAAAAGGCCCTGTTCCCGTAGCTGTCAAAACAGCAGTTTCTCCCGGACACATCGAGGCATCATTTACGTCTACAGTTGGAACTGTTGCATCCGGAATATTAATCTCATCTGTGGCACAATCAGTTCCCTCAATGTAAACAACCTGAAAATCGCCACCACCAAGACTGAGCGCAGAAACATTTAACGTAGCATTTGTTTGCCCGACAATTGCAACACCATCCTGATACCATTGGTATGTTCCGCCAGTGGAAGAAACTGTTGCTGTAATAACAAGAGAATTAGCACATAACGATCCGGAAGAAGCAACACTCACTGATCCAAATGAACTGGAAGTATTCACAATCAGATTATCGGCAATCACATACGGAAAACAAGCATCGAAAGTAGACGGATAACCAGCTGCTAATTGACATGGAGGACCAATAACCAATGTTGTGTAATTTGCAGTTGGAGTAAAAGTAATTGTCAGTAAATGGTATTGAGCATCCGCCGCTAATGAAGCTGACCCTAAGGCAACAAATGGTGTTCCCGGGCAATCCATTCCGAAAAAAGGAATGTCTGAACAGCTGGTTGAACCAAAAATTGTCCATTGCAACGGCGTAAGTGATGAAATATCACATGCGGTGGTCCCACTCGGATCTATTCCGAACATCGCCGCAGACATCTGAATAGTATATGGTGTTCCAGCAACTAATGGTGTTGTTAAACATGCTCCGATATATTCTTTGTAATCCTGGCATGCTACGGCACCCACAGCTCCATCGCCATCAGGAAAAGGAGTCAGCCCGGCATCAATTGCACCACCCATTACGAAATCACAGGTATTCATATAATCTGAAGTAGCATCGGAGGCCTGAATCCAGCCCTGGGCACAGTTTAATTCCGAATAGAACGTTGGGCAGCATGCCTGAACTTCAAAAGACGGATTAGGAATAAGTGAAGAAGGAGTTCCTCCTCCCGATGAAGTACATGTACATTCGGAATCATTAAGATCAACAAGGCCGTCGGCATCATCATCTATACCATTATTACATATTTCCTGGGAAAAGAGTAGATTACCAGTCAGTATAAAGGCAAAAAGTAGGATCGATTTCATTAAAGTATTTTTCACATTAAGAACGTTTCAATGTGAAAAAGGTTGTTTGTAAATTACAATTGAATGAAAAAAAAACTGTCCCAACAAATTCAGAACAGCTTTCTCACTAATAATTATTGATTATTCTCGATCACATAATCCAGAACTTTCTGCATCAGGTGAACCCGATCTTTACCAATTACGTTGTGTTTGTGCATTGGATAAGGAAAGAAATCCATTTGAATTCCCAATTCTACAAATTTCTTAACCAAAGCATAATTGTGCTGTGGAACAACTACATCATCAACTGTTCCATGGATCAAAAGCAAATCGCCTTTCAACTTCCCGGCATGTGTAAACAATGAAGCTTCTTCGTATCCTTTTTGATTTTCTTCCGGACGGTCCATGTAGCGTTCACCATACATAATCTCATAGTATTTCCAATCAGTTACAGGTCCGCCGGCAACACCAACATTGAATGTTCCCGCTTGTTTCAGCATCAGTGAAGTTGTCATAAAACCACCGAATGACCATCCGTGAACCGCTAAACGCTCTCCGTCAACATACGGCAATGATTTCAGATATTCTACCCCTGTCATTTGATCTTGAATTTCAACCGTTCCCAATTGACGGTGAATTTGTTGTTCAAATGCTTTTCCGCGTTCGCCCGAACCACGGTTATCAACTGTAAAAACGATATAACCTTGTTCTGCCATCCAGTACATCCAAAGATTGGCACCGTCTAACCATGAATTCGTAATCATTTGCGCATGAGGCCCACCGTAAACATAAACCAAAACCGGGTATTTTTTATTAGGATCAAAATTGCTTGGCTTAATCATTCGGGTATAAAGCATAGAACCATCTTTTGCCGTTAATCGGTTGATCTCAGCAGAACCAATTGCATAATCGGCAAGTTTGTTTTTAGAAGTTACCAGCGTTTTTACAATCTTTCCGGTAATGGTTTTCAATTCCGATTTCCCTATAACCGTATGAGAAGAGTACTGATCAATAAAATAAGTTCCCAAAGAATTAATCGTAATGGCGTGAGTTCCTTCCTCCAAAGTCAAACAACGCTGAACGCCGTTCATGTCAACGGCATAATAAAGCGTGTTCAAAGGACTGGTTCCTGTTGCAGTAAAAACCACTTCTTTACCACCCTTTAGTGAAGTTACAATGTCCTTGGCAACAAACTTATTCGAGGTTAACTGCTTGATCAATTTTCCTTCGATTGAATAATAATATAAATTGTTGAATCCGTCTTTTTCAGAGATCCAAACGAAATTATTATTTGTCGCTGACGGAAAAAATGCCGGATGTTCCGGTTCGACCCAATGCGTATCTTCTTCTTCAAAAAGTGTACGTATTTTCTTTCCTGTTGCAGCATCATATAAGTTCAGCCACATGTGATTTTGATCCCGATTTACTTCTGCCACAATGATATATTTCTCATCCGGCGACCAGGAAACATTCGTTAAATAACTTTCAACGCCACTTTCGGGAGTAATGTACACTGCAGAAGAATTAGCGACAGAATAAATTCCAACTTTGGCTTTTTCAGAACCCTGTCCGGCCATCGGATATTTAATTTCCTTCAACTCTGCAGGCGTATCGGTAATATCAACCAACGGATACGATTTAACATTGGTTTCATCCTTTTGATAAAAAGCCAATGCATTTCCTTTCGGAGACCAAAAAATTCCGCCTGTAATCCCGAATTCGCTGCGGGCAATTGCCTGTCCGGAAACAATATTGT
>CBFGMW010000352.1:0-3885 GCA_965649925.1 uncultured Fluviicola sp. | reverse complement strand
ATGAAAGTATGGAAGTACAGGAAAAAATGAAACAGAAATTCCAGGAAATTCAGGAAGCTTATGAAGAGATTGCCGGGAACTGATCCGTGAAAGATATCAGCGCAATTCTATATCAGACCTGATTTCCTCTGTCCGGCTTCTGAAACCCTCTAATTGGCAATTAGCCGGCAATAATTTCAGGATATTGTCCTGCTCGGCATAAGGCAAATCAATATAAGGCCAGCAGCAGTCATTTGTTTCAACGCTAAACGATCTCAACCCGGTAAGGCTTTTTAGCGAGCAGGTAAAAGGCACAAATTCGCTGTTGAGCAAAACGAGCTTAAAACTTTTCAAATGTGGAAATGCCGTTAGTCCACAAATCACATCAGACGAATCTGAATAAACGGTCAAATCTTCCAAATTGGGTAATACGTAAACCATTTGTTCCAGCATTTCTTTCGAGATCTTGCAGCTTAGATCTCTTAACGATACCAGCCCTACCAATTGATCGGCACGAATATCCAGCATGCGATTACCCAGAAAATCAAGTTTTTCCAGTTTTGAACATAAACTAATTTCATCCGGGAGCGTTTTTAGGTAATTATGGCTTACATCTAATTCTTCCAATGCTTCAAGTTCCGAAATTTCCTCCGGTAATTCAGTCAGATAATTGAGGGAAATGTCCAGAAATTTCAACTTGTGGCAGTACAAAACCTGTTTCGGCAATGTTTTCAACTCACAAAGACTCAAATCCAGGTATTCAAGATTTTTGAGTTCCCCCAGATCCTTTAGATCTTTGATCCGATCTGTTTGAGATAAATTCAGACGGTAAACCCTATCCGGAAATTTCAGTGCGTCACGCATCGATAAATACACGGTATCGTGCTGCCCGTATGTATGAAGCACGCTAAAAAATGAAAACACCAGAAGGAACCTATTCATTCATCAATTTTGATGTGAATGTAAACAACATTCTGTATGAAAAGTTACAAATCAATAACAGAACGGGTCTATATTTACGGGAAGAAATACAAACTCTATACTATGACAACATTTGCATATACCATTTTATACGTTCAGAACGTTGTTAAAACCGTTGAATTCTACGAAAAGGCTTTTGGTTTGGAACGAAAATTTATTGCTCCCGAAAATAGCTACGCTGAACTTAAAAGTGGAAACACAACGCTTTCTTTTGCTTCCATCGCATTTGCAAATTCTAATTTTTCCAGTGGATTTGTAGAAAGCAGTCTAAAAGCGAAACCGTTTGGAATGGAAATCGGCTTTACAACCGAAAACGTAGCCGAAACGATTGAAAATGCAGTCTCCGCCGGAGGAACGCTTGTGCAGGAAGCAAAATCAAAACCATGGGGACAGATCGTAGGATATATTCGCGATTTGGACGGCTTTTTGGTCGAGATCTGCACTCCGATGGAAGATTAAAAATGAGACATTTCATGCATTAGTATCCAGGGAATAAATTCGGAAATCAGTTTCATGACTATCAAATTACGAAACATTTTGCAACTCCGGAAATTTGCTACATTTGATTAATCCATGAAAAACATTCATATCACTACTGTAATTGGTTCATTGCTCAACGCAGCAGCAGTAGTTTTACTATTTCTTCATTTTGATCTTATTGCCGGAATACTCGCTTTAGGCGGCTACTTCTGTGCAATGAAAGAAGTATCGAAATACACCAGCTGGTTCCAATTCACGAATGTATGGCTCGCTGCAATTCTCGTCGGATTAACCATCGATGAAGGAATGATTCACGCACCTGTTTACGCTTCCATCCTTTTCATCGCAAGTTTCGGAGCTATTTTCAGAATTGTCAATTTCCGCGTTTTCGGATATACCGGTCAACCCTGGTTCGAACCAGCATTCCTGATTCTATCATCTGCTGCAGTATATGTAATTGCGCCGGTTTTTCATTACGATTGGCAGGCGTATGCTTTCCCCGCTCCTATTCTTCTTTTCTCGGCACTTCTTACCAAAGGAATTATCAGCGACAGAAAACAACTGCTTTCCCATACAAAAGGAGGCTATAAAGTACAGGTTGGAAATGAGGCGGCAGAATTTTCGCTTCCCGATCAACACGGGAACATCGTAAAACTTTCCGATTACAAAGACAAACGACACTTGTTAGTCATTTTCGTTCGCGGAGATTGGTGTCCGGGTTGTCACATGATGCTCCGCACGTATGAAAAAAACCGGGAGAAATTCCAGAGTAAAAACATCATGCTTTTGGCAATTGGACCTGATCCGATGGACGTGAACAAAGTAATGATGTCGAAACTCGGGCTGGAATTCAAAGTTCTTGCCGACGAAGGCCAGCGTGTTGCGATGGAATACGGAGTTCAACTCAAAGAATACGAACACATATTAGAAGATACTTACGAGGAAGGAATTCCACTTCCAGCTTCATTCTTAATTGATATTAACGGAATTGTACGTTACGTTTCGCGGCCCGACAAAGTAGGCGAATTTTTGAATCCGTCAATGATCTTCCCGATTATCGAACAAATTGATTCGATGATGAAATACCAGCGTGTACACGTCGATAAAAACGAAGAAAGAAATCTCACACTGAGTGGTTATGAACATATCATTAATCAGGCGAACGATGCAATTCTTGTTATTGATATTGTTGACGGAATTATTCACCAGGCAAATCCAAGCGCGGCTAAACTCCTCGAATATTCCATTGAAGATCTCAAAAAACGAACACTTTTCGATCTTCATCCGGAAGAATATTTGCAGCAAAGTTCTTCTATTGTTGCCGATGTATGGGAAAAAGGCGGAATGATCTATTCGGATATTCCGTTTTTGACGAGAACCGGGAAACTTATTCCGGTTGAATGTTCGGCAAAAGTTGCTCCTTTCGACGGACGGCCTGCAATTGTTATTTATGCGCGCGACATCAGAGAACGGATCCGGATGGAAAATGAAATTGCTGAGCAGCGTTCAATAATCGACCAGCGAAATAAAGATATTCAGGACAGTATTGAATATTCGAAACGGATCCAGGAATCGATATTGATGGAAAAACAATCCTTGAAAAAATACGCTCCGGATTCATTCATTCTTTTCAAACCAAAAGACATTGTAAGCGGCGATTTTTATTGGTTCAACCAAATTGTGGCAAATACAACCAAACAGGAAAGTGAACAAAAAGGACACAAATTAAACTCTGAAGTACTGATTATTGCCGCGGTTGACTGTACCGGGCATGGAGTTCCGGGAGCCTTTATGTCGATCATTGGAAATTACCTCCTGAACCAAACGCTGAACAATCTGAACATTAGCTGTGCTTCCGAGGCGTTAGATTACATCAATGCCGGGTTGAAAAAAAGCCTGAACAACAATCAGAACGAAACTCCTTTGAAAGACGGAATGGACCTGGCTTTGTGCAGTATAGATTTCAATGAAATGTACGCCGAATTTTCAGGAGCAAACAACCCAGTTTACCTGGTAAGAAACCAGATACTAACTCAGATTAATCCAGATAAACAGCCAATAACCGCATCAACAGATATTCAGCCAAAACCATTTACAAACGTTGGAATAGCTTTAGAAAAAAACGACATTCTTTACCTGTTCACAGACGGATTTGCCGATCAATTTGGTGGCGAACACCTTCCGGAAGGCAAGCCGGGTGGAAAAAAATATCTTTACAAACGGTTCAAAGAATTATTAGTCTCCGTTTCTCATTTGCCAATGGACAAACAACAGGAAACAATTGAACAGGCTTTCGAATCGTGGAAAGGCCCGCTGGAACAAGTAGATGATGTACTGGTTATTGGGATTAAGATTTAATGTAAACACATAGTTTACAGAGTCTCTACATAGTCACATAGATTTGTTTAGTGAAATTAAAGAGTTTTACTTTGTTATTTCCCTTTC
>CBFGMW010000351.1:0-3904 GCA_965649925.1 uncultured Fluviicola sp. | reverse complement strand
TGAATTCCGAAACCCGCCGCGTGAGACCAATAATATTCGTCATTGACTGGGAACGGATCTGCTCCACTCCAATCATAATAAGTTCCAACCGAACGGGCGGCATCCACAACTGCTCTCGAAATAACTTCTCCGTTAAAAGATGGAGTTGTTCTGAAATCTATCAAACTTACACCTGAAGTATCTGAACCATCACCGCCCGCAATTCCGGCAACACCTGTAGTATTGTTTCTTTTTGCTCCGATAATTCCGGCAACGGGTGTTCCATGTCCGTGTAAACCACGCACATCTGTTCCCCAGCTGGATAATTCGGTATCTATATTGAAATTGTAACCCCGCCCGGTTAGTACTTGTGTTTTCAAATCAACATGAGTGGTATCTATTCCCGAATCAAAAACACCAACTTTAATGAATTTTTTACCGGTTTCCTCATCCCATGCTCCGGGAACATTAATGTGTCCATCCGGATAAGTGGTAGAGTAGAGCGATTGCTGCAATGAAAACAGAGTATCATCCGGCACACTCAAAAACTCTCCCGGATAATTCGGATGCGCATAAATAACCAGCGGGTAACAGCTCTTTAAATAATCAATGGTTTTGGAATAACCTGCTGCATTCGGTTTTACGTTGAATGTTGCCCAGAAGGGAGGAATGTAAACGGTGTCGCCGGTGCGTGAAATGGAAATGGAATCGCTGGTTCTCAGGTTCCCGAACACTTTGGTGAATTTCATTGCGCTCAATGTCGAGAACTTCGGATCGTTCAGTAATTCTTTTCCTTCGGCTGAAAGAAAATCAGACAACGATCCGTCTGTAAGTTCAAAGTCATCAATTTGAGAGAATTCAAGCAGTTTGTGGTTAATGCGTACGGTAATTCCGTTGTTTTCTGCTTGCGAAAATCCGGTTAAGGAACAAAACGCAATAAGCAAGAGCGTTAGTATTGCAATTCCCTTACTTCGGGGTAGGTGCTTAAAGGCCATAGTAGAATAAGTGTTTGTTGTTAGTTAAGCGAAAGTAATGAAAATTTTAGTGAAACAATACTTCAAACTAAATTTAACATATCAGTACGACCATGAAGCAAAAAAAAATCCGCCCGGTTTTCACCAGACGGATTTCAATAAACATATAAGTTGAATCTAATTCTTTACGACACGTTTTACGGTTCTCCCATCCTCAGTTGTCAACTCAAAAAAGTAAACGCCCGTTTGCACATCTCTCAGAGAAACCGTTTCGCCCGATTGAATGATTGAAGTTTGAATGAGTTTGCCTTGTGCATCGTAAATGGTGTAACGAGCGTTGTTCTCTTCAAATGAAATAGTTACCAGATCATTGGTTGGGTTGGGGTAGACAATCAAATGCAGCGTGTTTAATTCGTTCACATTTACATTGTCTATCGTAACACAATTTGATGTGTCACTGCAGCCGCCGTTGTTAACGATTACCGCGTATGTACCGTTTATTACCGGAGCGAAAGTTGCCGAATTGGCACCCATAATTTCGGCGTTATTGCTGCAGTCTATCCACTGGAACGAACCTGTACCGCTGGCAGTAATGGTTGCATCTCCGTTGTCGTTAGCACTTACAACCGGAATCGGATTGATAGTAAGATTCAGCGTGATAATCGAGTCGCAACCGATAGAGTTTTGCGTGGTGAACGTAGGGGCGTTGGTGGAACTAGTGTATGTGACACCATCGATCCAGGTATATGAACCACAGGCTGCAACTTCGGCTATTGATGTTGTATTGCCAATGGTCAGGTGCAGTGTAACAGTTGAATCGCAGCCAAGCGCATTCTGCAAAACCATGGTTGGTGTATTCGTAGAACTGGTGTAGGTAATACCGTTGATCCATGTAAATGCATCACAGGCAAATTGGGTATCGATTCCTGACGTTTCATAAATCGTTAGATTCAATGTAATTGTTGAATCACAGCCTGCAGCGTTTGGTACAACCACTGTTGGCAAGTTGGTGGAACTGGTGTAAGTTACCCCGTTAATCCAGGTGTATGCATTACAGGCACTTTGGTAATCAATTCCCGTAGTGGAAAGAATGGTCAAATCTAACGTAACAACTGAATCGCAGCCATTGATGTTTGGAAAAGTATAGGTTGGCGTATTTGTTGATGTTGTATAGGTGATTCCGTCAATCCAGGTAAAAGCATCACAAGCGGTTTGAACATCTGTTCCGTTTGCTGCAACGATGGTGAGATTTAATGTTACGATGGAATCGCATCCATTGCCATTTTGGAGGGTGTAAGTTGGTGTGTTTGTAGAAGCGGTGTAAGTTATTCCGTTAATCCAGGCGAATGAACCGCAAGCTGTTTGCGTGTCGATTCCTGTTGTGGATGTTGTGATAGTCAGATGCAGGTTGACAATCGAATCACAGCCGTAAATATTCTGCAATGTGTGGGTTGGAATAGTTGTTGAACTTGTGTAAGTAACACCGTTTATCCAGGTATAAGAACCACAGGCTGATTGAACGTCTGTTACATTGGAATTGGCGGCGATGGTTAAATTCAATGTTAGAATGGAATCACAGCCCATAGAAGATGTCAGCGTATCATAATAAATTCCTGACGCAGTATATGTTTGGTTATTTGAACTCCAGGTATAACTGTAGCAGGCAGTATCGTATTGAATAGAATTATCTGTGTATTTCCAGATTTCCGAGCCGAAGTCGTAATGATAAAGCTGAAGAATGACCTGATTGTTGACTGAACCAACTGCTTTTGGAAAAGAACCCATGTTTCCGGGGTTTCCGTCACCAATGAGATACGTACCACAAACTGTCCCGTCGGAAACCCAAAGTTCGTGTCCGACAACACCATCGTTCGCCGCGAAGTAAAGTTTTTCATTAATCACTTTCAGGTTTAGCGGTGCTCCGGATTGAACTCCCGGATAGAGGTCTTTAAACAACGCTGTACCCAACTCTGTTCCGTCAGAAACCCAAAGTTCAGAACCATTTATTCCGTCATCAGCCGAGAAGAATAATTTCTCTTTGAAAACAGTCAATTCTTTTACGTCGCTTCCCAGAATTCCCGGTTTGATTTCATGCAACACATGAGTTCCGGCAACAGTTCCGTCTGAAACCCAAAGTTCAGAGCCGATGGTTGGTGTTTTTAAAACGAAATAGATTTTTCCCTCATAGAAAATCTTGTTTTTAAGAATGCTGTAGGATGAATTAAGAGCAGGATCTAAATCCATCAAAACAACTGTTCCGGCTGTAGTTCCATCGCTTATCCATAATTGTGATCCTGATCCGGAGAAGAAACTTTCCATGTAGAGCATTCCATTCAAAGTATAGAGGTTGTATACTTCTCCGTTCGTAAAGGTTTTCACTACCACGGTTCCTGCGGTTGTTCCGTCGGTTTTCCACAATGCGTTCTGAGTGTTGGATGATGCTTTCGCCAAAAAATATGCTTCACCGTTCAATGTCACAAAGGTGTCGTAAAGATTGTTGAATCCGCTTTTTACAATGCTTGTACCCGCAGTTGTTCCGTCTGTTTTACAAATGGCTTTGTTTTCGGCAAAAAACAAGTGAAAACCGTTAAATGGGATGAAAGCATGAGGATCGGAGCCAGTGGTTCCGGCATAGAGGTTTTTCACCAATTGTGTTCCGGCATTTGTGCCGTTTGATTTCCACAATTCTCTTCCGTTGGTGTTGTCGTAACCTGAAAATAAAACCTCATTATTGATTTTGTATAAGCTTAATGGTCCGCCACTACAGTTGACGGGAGTACAGATGTTTTTGGTGACAATTGTACCGGCTGTTGTTCCGTCGGTTTGCCAGAATTCACTTTCCATCCATTCACAATTTGGTCCGAAGTAAAGCTGGTTGTTCAGCGAAACTGCTTCTGCAATGGTACTTGACGATTGCATGGAATAGATATCCCGCAGCATGCTTGTTCCCG
>CBFGMW010000350.1:0-3951 GCA_965649925.1 uncultured Fluviicola sp. | reverse complement strand
GATAACCTGGAAGAAATTTTCGAAAACCGCGAACAAATCGAGATCTCTCGTTTCTATGAAAAATTGCCAAAAGCAGTAGCTATTGCAATTGAAGAAATGAAAGCAGATCAAATTTATTCCAGACCTATTCAGGACTAAGATGAATTTAAAAGGCAAGCGTATTTTGCTCGGTATTACGGGTGGAATTGCTGCTTATAAAATGGCGCAAACTGTGCGTCTTTTGAAGAAATCGGGGGCAGAAGTCAGATGTATGATGACTCCTGCCTCTTCTGATTTTATTACACCGCTAACCTTATCCACACTCTCGGAAAATCCGGTCGGGATTGATTTTTACGATACGAAAACCGGAAATTGGACCAATCATGTTGAATGGGCACTTTGGGCAGATGTTATGTTGTTCGCTCCTGTAACTGCATCTTCGCTGGCTAAAATGGCTCATGGCTTTTCTAATAATTTTCTTCTTGCAACCTATCTGAGCGCGAAATGTCCGGTTTTTATTGCTCCGGCAATGGATCTCGATATGTATGTGCACCCAACTACAGCTGAGAACTTGGCGAAATTGGAGAGTTTTGGATATACAATCATTCCGGCTGAATCCGGCTTTTTGGCTTCCGGTCTTATTGGTCAGGGCCGAATGGCTGAACCTGAAACACTTGTGGCGCATTTGGTAAAACATTTTGCTCAACACCACGGGTTTTCGAATAAGAAAGTGCTGATTACTGCAGGGCCAACTTATGAGGCAATAGATCCTGTTCGCTTTATCGGGAATCATTCTTCCGGAAAAATGGGTTTTGCCCTGGCAGAAGCCGCGGCAAATATGGGCGCTGAAGTAATTCTGATCTCCGGACCAACGGCTCTGACAATTACACATCCGAACGTTCAGTTGATTCCAATCAAAAGTGCAGAGGAAATGCTTACCGCAGTAAAAGAAAACTGGTCGCAATGCGATTTAGGGATTTTTGCCTCCGCCGTTGCAGATTATCGTCCGGTTCATATGGCTGATCAGAAGATCAAAAAGTCGGATGACAATTTGATGATTGAATTAACAAAGAACCCCGATATTCTCTCCTGGGCGGCATCCGAAAAAAACAAAAATCAACTGGTGGTTGGTTTTGCTCTGGAAACTCAGAACGGGTTAGATTATGCAAAAGGGAAACTGGAAAAGAAAAAACTAGATGCCATTGTGTTGAATCAAATGGGCGAACCCGGAGTTGGCTTTGGTGTTGATACGAATTCGGTTCAATTGATTTTTCCAAACAATAATATTCGTAGTTTTGAGTTACAGTCAAAGCAACAATTAGCTTATCAACTATTAATAGCACTTCACGATGAAATATTTGAAAATCGTTAGTTTTTTAATTTTCATGCTTTCCGTTAATCTGGTAAGAGCGCAGGAATTGAACTGTACAGTAAGTATTATTACAAACGTAAATACGGAGGTCACAACCGCAGAAAAAGAATTGTTTGAGCAGTTGAAACAAACCATTTATGATTTGATGAACAATACGAAATGGACCAAAGACAAGTTCAAAGTAGAAGAGCGTATTAACTGTCAAATGCAGCTTCAGATCAATACAATTAATGCCGGGAACTTTACAGGATCTCTGCAGGTGCAGGCAACACGACCTTGTTTCAATAGCTCGTACAACTCCACATTATTCAATTTCCAGGACGATGATTTTTCGTTTTCTTACACGAAAAGTTCGGTTGTTCTGTTCGCTCCTAATCAGTTCAGGGATAACCTGAGTTCCATTCTCGCATTTTATGCGTATTACATTATTGGTTTAGATTACGATTCCTTTTCAAACAAAGGAGGGACACCCTATTTCCAGGAAGCTCAGCAAATTGTTAGCAATGCCCAAGCTTCGGGTTCTGCCGGGTGGAAATCGAATGAACAGGGGAAACGTAACCGTTATTGGTTAGTTGATAACGCATTGCAGCAATTGTTCGATCCGCTTAGAGAAGGTAGTTACGAATATCACCGCAAAGGAATGGACATGATGTACTCCAAACCTGAAGAGGCTAGGAAAGCAATGATTTCGGCATTACAAAAAATGGCAAAAATTTCTTCAACTCGACCGAATTCTATCAATCTGTTAAACTTCGCCCAATCGAAAGTAACTGAGCTGAAGAGCATTTTTGCAGATGCAACGGAAGCTGAAAAAACAGAAGTTGTTACGGTTCTAAAGAAAATTGATCCGGCGAATTCATCTAAATACGATGCTATTCTGCAGTAATGATACAATCACTTTCCATACGTAATTTTGCCCTTATTCAAGAAGCAGATTTACTTTTCCCCGCTGGATTTATTGCTATAACGGGTGAAACAGGATCTGGTAAATCCATTCTGCTTGGTGCACTTAACTTAATTCATGGCGAACGTGCCGATTATTCCGTAATTCGTGATTCCAAGGAAAAAACCATTGTTGAAGCCAATTTCAGAATTGACGAACAATACAAGGAATGGTTCGATGAGAATGAACTGGATTATGAACCCGTTTCGCTTATCCGTCGTGAAATAACGAGTCAGGGAAAATCAAGAGCTTTTATAAATGACACTCCGGTTTCATTAGTTACTTTGAAAGAGTTGACAGAACAACTGGTCTATATTCACTCACAGCATCAAACGCTGGCTTTAAAGCAGGTTCAATTTCAGTTAAATGTCCTTGATGCAGTTGCTGATTCTTCTGAATTAGCGCTTGAAGTGAAATTGAAAGTTACCGAGCTTCGAAAACTTGAAAACGAATTATCAACTTTAAAAGAGAATCTGGCTGTTCAGCAACGCGAAATTGAGTTTGCACGTTTTCAGCATAACGAATTAACTGAACATCGTTTGGATGAACTGGATTATGTTTCTTTTGAAGCTGAACTGACTGGTTTGTCGAATGTTGATCAGTTAAAGGAATTGTATATAGCCATTTCAACGGGAATTGGTGAAGATAACGGTCCTCTGGACCGATTGAGATTGTTGAAAGTGCTTGCTGAGAAATATAAATCTTCGGATAGTTTATCGGAAGATTTCTCGAATCGTCTGAATTCTGCAATTGTTGAATTGAAAGAATTGGAAAACGATGCTCAGTCAGCTTTTGAAAAAGTAGAAGCCGATCCGGAACGCTTATTTCAATTGACAGATTCTGTTGACAAGTACAATAAATTACTGAATAAATACGGTGTTACAACCCAGGAAGAGTTACTGCAAATCCAACAAAAACTCGCAGAGCAATTAGATGCTGATGCCAACAGAGACGAACGGATTTTTTCTTTGGAACAGGCTGTTTCGAAGCTAATTCAAGAGATCACTGAAAAGTCGGACCTGTTATTCAATCAACGCAATAAAGCGGCGAAAGAAGTAGTGGTTCGAATAGAGAACAGCTTGAAAGAGCTCAAAATGGCAGATGCCAAAATAGTGTTCGATTTGCAGCGAAAAAATGAACTCGATTCAAACGGTGGAATGACCGTTCAATGCTTGTTCTCGGCAAACGCCGGTATGGAGTTGAAATCAATTGAAAAAGCGGCAAGCGGCGGAGAACTTTCCCGATTGATGCTTGCCATTCAGGCAGAATTAAGCCACAAAAAAGGACTTCCTACCTTGGTCCTGGATGAAATTGATACCGGAGTTTCCGGAGATGTTGCATCACGAGTTGCACGCTTCCTGGCGAAAATCGGACAGAATATTCAGTGTGTGGTAGTAACTCATCTTCCGCAGGTTGCGGCAAAAGCAACACATCATTTGGAGGTAAGTAAGGCGAATGCTCAAACCGCTATTACTCCGCTAAACGATCAAAATCGTCTGGAAGCAATAGCTAAGATGATGTCCGGAGAATCCGTTACGGAAGCTGCTCTCGCAAATGCCAAAGAACTCATTTTAGCTGATTAATTCTTAATTTCTTGTTAAACCTACAGGTTCGGCGTATTTTTACCGTCGAATTTTAATTGTTGGCACAAAGTTAG
>CBFGMW010000349.1:0-3960 GCA_965649925.1 uncultured Fluviicola sp. | reverse complement strand
TCATGAACAATCAGTTCTGTTACCGAAACTTCAACTTCTTCAGTAGCATTATGCTCATTAATATGCTTGGTCTGTATAGCGTATTCTCCGTATTTCACCAAAACGCGGAGTAAATCGTATTCCTCGTGAGTATACGGATCTTTCGGTTTTGTGATTTGCTGCTCCGGGGCCTGAGTAAACGAATCTGTGATCGCATCGTTTTCTCTGATCTGCGGTTCGTGGTGTTCGCGGGCGAGGACAGTTTTTCGTTTGTTATTGAGTTCGTTCAGAACAATTGCCTCGTCAATTCCGAATTGCTTTGCTATGTCTTTTGAATAGACAGAACGCGTAATCTGATCGGGAATCAATGAAATAGACTGAACGATATCTTTGATCAACCCGGCTTTTTTGATCGGGTCATTTCCTGAATCAGCAAGTAAAAGCGACGTTTTGAAGCTTACGAAATCCTGAGTATTCTCTGCAATAAAAGCAATCAACTCTGTTGTTGACACTTTTTTGGAATAGGAATCCGGGTCGTCGCCATCAGGAAACAACATCACTTTTACGTTCAATCCTTCTTCCAAGATCAAATCGATTCCGCGGAAAGAGGCTTTGATTCCGGCAGCGTCGCCATCATACAAAATGGTTATGTTGTTGGTGTAACGCTTAATGAGTTTGATTTGTTCCTTTGTAAGCGAAGTTCCGGATGAAGCTACCACATTGGTAACTCCCGCCTGGTACATGCTGATTACATCGGTATAACCCTCACACAGGAAACAATTGTCGTATTTGATAATATCGCCTTTGGAAAAGTACAATCCGTACAAGATCTCACTCTTGTTGTAGATAATACTTTCAGGTGAATTAAAGTATTTGGCAATCTTTTTATCGTTCTGAAGTGTTCTTCCTCCGAAACCAAGTACACGACCTGAAACGGAGTGAATCGGGAACATGACACGACCGCGGAAGAAATCGAACGAGCGCTCTTCTTTGGTTTTTACCAGTCCTACTTTTTCGAGGTATTCTTTTTTGTAGCCTTTGGCAAGCGAAGTCTCGGTAAAATCATTTCCCGAATTCAAACAGTATCCCAATTGGAATTTTTGAATGATATCTTTTCGAAAACCGCGCTCTTCGAAGTAGGAGAGACCAATTGCCTGTCCTTCCGGATGCTCGGTCATGCGCTGCATGAAATGCTCTTTCGCAAATTCGTTGATGATGTACAAACTTTCGCGTTCGGAAACTGCGGCTAATTCTTCAGCGGTTTGTTCCCGTTCTTTCGGCAGCTCGATTCCATATTTGTCGGCCAGCCAGCGCAATGCTTCTGGATAAGAATAGTGTTCTTTTTCCATCAGGAAAGAAACCACATTTCCGCCTTTGCTGGAAGAGAAGCATTTGTAGATTTGTTTGGCTGGTGAAACCATGAATGAAGGTGTCTTTTCATCCACGAACGGACTCATTCCTTTCAGATTCGACCCTGCTCTTTTTAAAGACACGAATTCCCCGATCACCTCCTCAATACGAGCAGTTTGAATGATTTCATCAACAATATGCGGGGGAATTAATGACATTATTTTTGAGGAGCAGTTTGAGTTGGTTCACCTTCAAAATTTCCGTAGTCTTTTTCGAAATCCAGGCTGCCGTCTTCCTTGTAAAATCGCCATGCACCAACTTCCTTATCGTCTTGATAGAAACCGGAATAGCGGACATTTCCACTTGGGTAACGCACCAGGATAAGACCGTTCTTTTTACCGTTTACATACTCGGTTGTTGACTGCTCAGTACCATTCTCAGTATAGAAAAACCAACGGCCGTTGCGCTGCCCCTTTTTATCCTGCGGGCCCTGAAATTTAACGGCAGTTTTTCCCGGATAATATTCCGTGTACACTCCGTCTTTGATTTCAACCAGAGAGGGTTCTTTCTTTTTCTTAGGTTTTTTTTCTTCTCCGCAGCTGCTGATTATAGCACAGCTCAGAGTGATTAAAAGCATCGAAAAAATAAGTTTCATGTGACAATTCATTTAAGTTTCAAAAATAGGCAATCTATCCCTTTTTTTGAAGGAAATAACGGAGATAAGACTGTTTAGGTTGAAAATAAAAAAGACGTAAATGAATTACGTCTCTGTATTGTATATTGAAATGACTTCTGTTAAGCGAAATGAAGGTTCAAACAGGTATTTGTATTGATCGCCGACTGTAATTCCATTCTGTCTTTTCTGCGGCTTACACGTCTTCTTGTTCTGCGACGCGTTCGTCTTCTTGTTCCACCGTTGGTTTGCGTAATCAGAACTTCTTCGGTACCGTTTGAAAAAGAAGTTGTACTGGTAAGTGCTCCAAAAGAATCGTCCTCTTCCGGAAGCAGGAAAAGCGCAATAGCAAAAGTTAAGATTGCTTTGCTGAATAATGCAGTATATTTCATTGACTTGTATTTTCCTCTAATGTACAAAATTTCGGATTTCGAGATGAATTGTAATCAATGCGAAATCAATATACAAGATTTACTCTGTCCATGTTTCACCCAAAACCCATTTCCGGACCATTTCAGTATCCAAAATTCTTCCGATCACACGGTAGCCTGATTTCGCAAACGGATTATTTCCCGTTAATTGTTCGGTTTGTACGCCTTTTTTCGGATCGTAGTAACTGGCATGCGTAAACGTGACTGATTTCCCTGATTTATAAACAAAACCAACATGACTGTCCAGCCCGGCAACGTACAATCCATCCGGCTGACTCAGAAAATAACTTTTCAAAGAATCAACTGTTTGGTTGCTGAAGCGCTTAACATTTGTGGTCATTTTCTTGATGTAATATTCCGAAGCCTGCTGTGCCCATTTCACGCGAGGGATTTTGAATCCGGCATCGGTGAGAACGGTTGTGATGAAATATCCGCAGGCAATTTTGCCTTGTCGCGGAGTACGCGTCGTTCCATTGAAATCCCACTCTGTTCCCTGCCATTGGTCGAAGAAATCGGTAGTTATCGTTGTTAGAAGATAGCTTTCTGCTTTTTTCAGGATTTCTTTTTTACCGGCTTCATTTGCTGCATTGTATTCTGTTTGAAAAGCCAGTCGTTTCTTTTCAACTGAATCTATTAAGTCTTTGTACGGCTGTAGTTTTTTATCGGCTGGATTTACTGTATTTGCCGAACAATTCAGGAAAATGAATGAGAGGATGGTGAGAAGGAAGAATTTTGCAGGCATGAGAAGTGTTTTGTCAGTAATGATTTGATTGATGGAAAGTTACATAAATTAAAAGTGGAGGCGAATAATAGAATAAAAAAAGTCGGAGTGAAAAATTTTTCACCCCGACTTTTTGACTTTTTTCTAAATTGATTGAGGATTATTTCTCCTCGTCTTTTTTCTTGTCATCCACTTCTTCGAAGTCAACATCGGTAACTTCGTCACCTGCGTTAGCTCCTCCGGCGTTTGGATCTTGTGCTCCACCTTCTGCGCCTCCGCCAGCATTAGCTGCGTTGTACATTTCCTGAGATGCTGCCTGGAATGCTGTGTTCAAACGCTCCATTGCTGCTTCTAAGTTTGCAGTGTTTTTTGCGTCGAATTCAGTTTTCAATGCTGTTAAAGCTTCTTCAATCGGCTGCTTTTTATCAGCAGGGATTTTATCACCGTATTCGCTCAACTGACGTTCTGTCTGGAAGATCAATGAATCTGCTTTGTTCAAAGTTTCTGCCTCAGCTTTACGTTTGTTGTCTTCGTCGGCATGAGCTTCAGCTTCTGCACGCATACGTTTGATTTCGTCGTCAGACAAACCGGATGAAGCTTCAATTTTAATTGACTGCTCTTTTCCTGTTCCTTTGTCTTTCGCAGAAATGTGCATGATTCCATTTGCATCCACGTCGAATGTTACTTCGATTTGCGGTTCACCACGACGAGCCGGTGGAATGTCAGTTAATGAGAAACGACCCAAAGTTTTGTTGTCGTTTGCCATCGGACGTTCACCTTGCAATACGTGAATATCTACTGCCGGC
>CBFGMW010000348.1:0-3984 GCA_965649925.1 uncultured Fluviicola sp. | reverse complement strand
CTACTTCAGTTTGAATAACCAATTCAGCTTTTTTCATTGCTGTCATATTGGCAATCAGTTTATCCATTGAAGCAATATTCGCTTTAGTGAACGCCAGCTGTTTATTGATTGCCTGCAATGTAAAGTAGGTATTGGCCACTTGTTCCTTAATCTCCTGATCCTTCAATGTTTGCTGAACCTCCAATACTTTGGCATTGATTTCAAGGGCTTTCAGTCCGTAATTTACCTGCGGATTATAAATAATTTGAGTCAACTGAACCGTATTACTCAGGTTATAAGGAACTCCAAACTGCACTGTAGCATACGTTCCCGGAGATCCACCGAAAAATTCGGCTGGCACAACCTGTCCCGGAATAATTGCATTGTACTTGTAATCACCGGTAGCGGTTAATTTTGGCAAACGCGCAGACATATAAGCCCTGGTTTGTGTTTCGTTTGCCTTCATGTCCAGTCGCGCGTTTCGAATAGACAAATTAGCAGTGTCAGCCATTTTTAGACAAGTTTCAAGGTCTAAGCCCTGCCCTCTTGCTCCAAAAATCGCTAAAAGTGCCAATGTTGTAAGTGTAATCGACTTCATTTATATTAGCGTTTATTTGTTTCTATTAGTTTTGAAATGCGCTAATGCGTATTTCTTATTATTAGCCGCGGCCAACCATCACCAGCCATGTTAGCTTTTCTGTGGAAAGAAATAACCTATGATCATTTCAATCACATATTGTTTGTGTATAACTAGCTGCTGATCGTATTGTTCATCACTCATTTGATGAATGTTACGAACAAGATTTCTTGCCATAATGGGGAAGTGGCAGTTCGACATAATCAGCAGCGTAATACTCACAATGTCGATTTTTTTCATTTCTCCTTTTCGCTGAGCCGCCTCCGAAAGTGTAAACACTCCAGTTTCTTCTATTTTCTTCAGAATACCTGCATGATCGAAAGAGTCGCACATATCTGAACGACTTATTTCAGTGAAAATAAATTGGGATAATTCAGGATGTTTCGACAGGAAATCGTATTCACGCTCAATGAAAATGCGCACTTTCTGCTCCAGCGTCATATCAAGCGCGAACACATTTACCATAGATTCCATGAAATCTTCCATCACCGCATGACAAACCAATTTGAATAGCTGGCCTTTCGAACAGAAATAGTAATTCAATAATGCTACGTTAATTCCGGCTTCTCTGGCGATTTCCCGGGATGTACATCCGCTAAAACCTTTCGCAATAAAAACACGTCGTGCTGCGGCTTTAATTTTATCTTCCGTACTAATATCTCTTGCCATTTTTCTTTTGATTCGGCGACAAAATTAACCCATTTTTAAACAAGCGTTTAAATTTTAGCAAAATTATTTCCGAATCGTCGAAAAAAGTCGGTGAATGGTGGTTAAACGATGGTGAGTCGTTTTGAGAAATCGGTAGTTATTTTGGTATTCGGCGAATGAAATCCAGGCGCTTTAACCCTGAAGTTTAAACAAACTAAAAAAGGGTTTATCCGCCAATTGCTATAAACCCTTTAATTTATATACTATTCCCTGCTATTACTCGGAAAAATCCCTCAGATCGGTATCACTTCGTTTATTACCGAGATAGTACGTAATTCCAAAACCAACAATAATAGACTGGGTAGAAGCCTGCAAATCTTCCGTGCCATATCCTCCTCCGGTTGCTCCAATCATATCAGGTCGAAAAGCATAACCGGCTACATTGTATCCAACAATCCAACGATAAGCAACCGCTTCATCTGCTAAAAGTACAAACTGAATATTCGGTTCATAATACATGGCAGTAACATGGTTGCTGAATCTCTCAAGAACCGTGATGTTATTACTGAATTTGTCTTTTACGATGGTGCGTGTATTGAAATGATAATCGGCTGCACCAACTTTAAACCCGAATTCCAAACCAAATTTGGGAGTTTGCCACGCTTTGTATCCCAATTCCAGGTTTCCGCCAATAATATGCAATCCACCGTTCATTTTTTGAGGAACTTTAAATTCTGCTACATTATAGTAACTATATCGCCCGCCGATCGATGCGTAAAAATGCTCGTTGATGCTATAAGTTAATTTAGGCTGAGCGATTACTAAACCGTTCATGTATGCTTTAAACGCCTTGTTTGTTTGACCTGACGGAAGCATCAATTCTCCCGTAACACTCCATTTCTCCGTTTCCGGCTGAGCGAAAGCCATTCCACAAAACAGCATTACTGCAATAAGTCCTACACAATTCTTCATACTCAAAACTAGTAATTCTACCTGTATAACGGGAAAAAGCAACTTCTGTATGTACAAAAAGCAAAAAAAAGAACAATGATCGTACATTTGTGCCCATGGGACGCAGTATTCTGTACATTATTCTTTCGGGTATTTCTTTTTTCTGCGTCAATTTCATTGTAAAAATGCTTGGACATCCGGAAAATTCTCCTGTTTCAGGATTACAAAAATATCCGGCACAGGAACTTGTTTTTTTCAGATCGCTGGTTTCTTTTTCTATCAGTTTCGCCATTATCAAATACCGTGGATTACCGGTTCTCGGAAACAACCGGAAATGGCTTTTGCTTCGCGGAACAAGTGGCATGATTGCTTTACTGCTGTTTTTCTTCACGCTGCACCATTTACCTTTAGCAATTGCAGCAACCATTCAGTATCTCTCACCTATTTTCACAGCAGTTTTAGCTTCATTTTTGTTCAAAGAACAAATCTCGAAATGGAATTACGTAACGAGTGTTTTAGCTTTCGGTGGAGTTTGTATGATTGGTCTCACCGGAGTTTTTGGCTCACCGAAAGTCACTCATATTGATCCGCTTTGGGTAGGAATAGGAATTGTTTCGGCTATTCTTTCCGGGTTGACGTATAATGCTATTTCCAAATTAAAAGAGACGGAGGAAACAATCAATATTGTGATCTATTTCCCGATGCTCGCATTACCAATAACCGGGATCTGGACTTTGTTTGACGGTGTTTTACCTACAGGAATCGAATGGCTGCTGTTACTTCTAATCGGAATTTTCACACAAATTGCCCAGGTTTTAATGACCCGGGCTTTCATGCTGGCAAATACAGCTTTGATTGCTCCGTTCCAATATTTGGGAGCCGTTTACGCGCTAACAGTGGGCTGGATTGTTTTCGGAGAACGTTTGGAATTTATTCATTTGATAGGAATTTCATTAGTTGTTACGGGTGTTTGCCTGGGAGTTGTTTTAAATGGAAAATGGAAAATTTCAAAATTGAAACGAAAAAAACAAATACTCTAACCCATTCCTGTTCGTTAACAACATTTAGTTACTTTTCAATTCTAAATTGTCAATTTTCAATTAACTTCACTTCATGCTTCAAACAATCGACAAAAAGTACTTAGCGCAGACCGGGAATTTAGAATTACTTGCACGACAAGTTGTGGAAGGATTTATTACCGGTTTACACAAAAGTCCGTTTCACGGGTTTTCGGTAGAATTTGCTGAACACAGATTGTACAACAGCGGTGAATCTACGCGCCATATTGACTGGAAACTTTTCGGGCGCTCGGAAAAACTATTCACCAAGAAATATGAGGAAGAAACCAATCTTCGTTGTCAGCTGGTATTTGATTGTTCTTCTTCCATGTACTACGCTTCCAAATCAAAATGGTCGAAACTGGAATTTGCCCTGCTGGCCGGAGCATCCATTATTGAATTGTTGAAGAAACAACGCGACGCCGTTGGATTGTCATTATTCGACGAACAACTTCGCTTAAACACTCCAGCAAAATCTTCGGTTGCTCATCATCGTTTTCTCATTAATGAAATGGAGAAATTGCTGGTTAATTACAACGAACAACAGAAAAAAGGCGCAAAAACGATTCAGGCCCTGCATGATCTGGCAGAACTATGCCACAAACGCAGCCTGATCATTCTTTTCTCCGATTTATTGGACGATCCGAATCAACTGGAGGATTTCATGCAGGCAATCCAGCATTTAAAACATGCCAAACACGAAGTCGTTAT
>CBFGMW010000347.1:0-3993 GCA_965649925.1 uncultured Fluviicola sp. | reverse complement strand
CAAAGGAATGAGTTTGACCGAAAAGAATGAGTTTGGTTTAGATCCAAGTTCGTTTGTGGAAGAGAACTTCCCGTATGTTCTTTCTAAAGCTGCTCCAATTTCAATGAAGCGAACTGAATAGGTTTTCATGCAGCCGAAAGATCTACAGAATCAAAAGGTATTATTCGGTTGCCTCAATTGGGGAAACGGTCACATAGCGCGTTGTATTCCGTTGCTGCAGGATTTGTCTGCCAGCGGAAATGAATTATTCATTCGATGTACAGGAGAGCAAGAATCTATATTCCGGAAATTCGCTATTCCAGCAACTTTTTTGATTCATACAGGCTTTCACTTCCGTTTTAAAGGCGATGGAAATTTTACACGTGAAATCGTTCGTAACGGCCTTCGATTTGCCAAATGGAATAGGAGGGAACACCAACTCGTTGAAAAACTAGTGAAAGAACATCAAGTCAATTTTGTTCTGTCAGACCATTCTTATGGCTTACGATCTTCGAATATTCATTCTGTTTTCATTACGCATCAAACAAAACTCCCTCCGAAAGCAGGTTGGCTGGCACAGCGAATCCACAAACGCTGGATGTCGAAATTCAATGAAGTTTGGATTATGGACAAAGCTGAAAATCGTTTAGCCGGAGTATTGAGTGAACCAACTCATGATTCGACATACATTGGCTGGTATTCGCGTTTCAGAAATGTCGAAACCACTGCAATTCCCGGAAAAGTTGTTGGAATAGTTAGCGGGCCGGAACCGTATGCAGAACACTTGTTTCATTGGATTTTGGAGAACTATGGTCAGCAGAATTTAGTGCTTATTTCTTCCAAATCGTATGCGGAATTACCTGTAAATATTCAACTTGTCAGCGACTGGAAACAGGCTGATCTGGAAATTGCATCGGCAGAAACCATAGTTTCGCGAAATGGTTATTCTACGCTGATGGATCTGAAATTCCTGGATAAAAAGTGTATTCTTATTCCAACTCCCGGACAATTGGAACAAGAGTATCTGGCAACGCTTAAACAGCTTACTTAATTTGTGTTGATGTCATGGTATTCCACTAAACGCGATTCTCCGTTCTCAAAATAGGTAATGGTTACACTGATTTGAGTAAGCATACTTTTGTATTCTGAAGATTCGGTATCAAGACACATTTCACCGGTAAACCGAACTTTTGAAAGATCACCTTCCAGCCAACGACCTTCTCTCAAACCATTTTCATATTTACCCAGTCTATACAACAAGCCATCTGCATGATACCATTTCCATAATCCTTCGGGTTTTCCATCAACAAGCAAACCTTCGTTCATTTTATTGCCATTGGGGTAATAGTTCACAATTGGAATGGATTTCCCTTTCGTAGATTCTCCGTTGTATAGATCGTATTCGATCATGTATTGTTCAGAATAATCATCCTGAATGCACGAATATTCGGCGCTCCACTCACGCAAATTTCCTTTTGACCGAATTTGGTTGTTCTCATCATAAAAGCATATATATTCTGATGTTATACTGTATCTATTTCCTGATTTAATGTAAATCGAATCCCTAAACTCAATGGTGTACTTACCTAATGTGGGATAAGTATATGTCCAAATTCCCTTTTTTGCTCTATTGTCAAGAACGCCTTGTTCTACGATCTTTTCGTTAATGTACTTTGTTGTGTTTGATCGTTGGTGGTTGTTCTGATGATTTCTCGATGTAACTCCGTATTTTGATTCTTGCGGATCGTACCAACTGAAGAGCTGTGGGTCAAGTTCATAAGGCAGGCCGTGCAGATCTGGTTTTATGGAGTCTTCAACAAAATACTGTTGTGTGCTTGTGAGAAACCGGTTTTTATAGTTTTCGGTTGAAACCAGATATCCGCTCTTAATAATTGAAATTTGTTCAACCTGTGATAATGTGTCGTACTCAATGATAGCAACCATTTCATTATGAATGACGTAGTCTACCGAGACTTTTCCGTTATTAAAATAGGTCTGACAACGCTTATTGGCTTTATCATATTTGAATCTTAATACCATTGAGTCATTGTCTCCAGGATTAAATCTGGTGAAATTAAGATATTCGCCATTTTCAATGGTGTAGAATTCTTTTTGGTAAGAGCTGATTTCTCTTCCTATTTCGGTTTTGTTCACATAATCTTTTAATCTATAGTAGGTGGTATCGCCGTAATAATCTAAATGGAGGGTTTCATAAAACGACGAATTGTCAATAGTTGATTCCGATAAGAAGGATTTTGATGCTTGTTCAGAAGGATCTACCCCATAATCAAAATCTAATTCATTAGGATAATAATTGTACCATTTGGTTCGGGATAAAATTGGATCGTAAGTATAAAGCGGAAATCCATTTGGGGCAACGTGCCGAATACTATGAATGGTTTTACCATCTGTAATTGTGAACTGAATTTTTTCCAGAGAGAGAGATTTTTTGTATACTTCAGGCATATATATGTCCTCACTAAACCCGTTGTTTGCTTCATTATAAATATTGAAATCCAGCTCACTAAGGAATTCGAGTAAAATCCCTGTGATATCGCTGTTAATGGAAAGCGTAGCTTTGTGCTTACCGGTTTTCAGACGGCTTTCTTCATTTTTTGATTTTTTGATCTGAAAAGTTCCTGAATAAACTTCTGAATGATATATGAGCGGTTGTTGTACCACATTCGCCGGGAAATTCAACGGTAGTGAACTTAAAAAGTAGATCGGCAATACCTTGTTGTTGACTAGTCGAATGGAGTCAATCTCCGACATTTGCGTTTCGGAACTATACGTTCGGGTCATTTCAAAATCACCAATACGAATGACATCTGAAAACTGAACGGTTTGGTAATCAGCGCTAATTGTATAAGCCAGTACACGTTGATACAATTCATTGCTTTCAGCCGAGATAATAAGGCCTTTTCTTTCCAACGGACTGTAAATGTGTTTTGATCTTAACGACAGGTCAGGATTGTACTCGGCGTACACCAGGTAATCCTGATCCCATTCAGTACTGATATTTCCGTTGTAGTTGTAATACCAGTTTTGTGTTTGGTAGTTTTGAGAATACTCTTTTCCGTCAATTACTTTGTTATATGCATTTTCAATAATTGCAATCTGTGTTCCGTCCGCTGTATGTGTGGTGTGATGAAATATTGTCCCCAGCTCATTGTACCAGTATTGATGGAATATATTGTCCCCGGAAGGATAAATGACTTCGTTCATTACTTTTCCGTTTCTATGGTAGACTTTCGATTTGTAGAGATCTTTCGGGTTGGTAAAATCAAATGAGCAGCGTATTTTTCCGTTGCGATAGTATTCCGTGTAGTTTTTATAATCGAACTTTACTCCACAGGAATCAATCAATTGTCGCACTTCAATTCTTTGTCCAGCGTTATTTATAAGGCTCGAAAGGTGATCCGGGTCGACAGCTGAAATACTTTGCTGAGGGGAAGAAGTGTACTTGACTTTCATGCAATTCGGGATATCCAGTATATGGTCGAAGGTTGAGAGTAAGTGATAGCTTTCAGCGTAGTAGGGTTCTTCGTACATCGGATATTCCGAAAAGTCATCGTCGAAATTCTGTTGATGTTCCTGGCCATTGCGGTGGTTTGGATAACGTTTTGCGTTATTAGGATCACGATCTAATCTGTCTCTGTAGAAGAACGTTTCATAGCTTACAGCGTTCTCTGTATTTACTTCAAATTTGAATTGTGGAAAGATTTCGAGTTTTGAGTCCACTATTTCCCATTCGTTGATTGTCCATTTTCCCACTAATCTTCCCATTTGAAAATCGCCCGAAGTCAGTTCCTTCCCATTCAGGATAACCTCGTATTCTCCGTTGAGTGTGTCGTTTGAATAGTTCATTGTTTTATGGAATTGAAGACGAATTTTCTTCTTCTTATTTAGTTCTTCATCCTTGTTTAAAATGAATGTACGCAAACCATCCAGGCGGTTGTGCTGGTAATTTTTAGTGTCGGTATAAATTTTAAAGAATGAGTTGGTTTCTTTAAT
>CBFGMW010000346.1:0-3994 GCA_965649925.1 uncultured Fluviicola sp. | reverse complement strand
GTTTCACTTCAAGTAACCGCATTCCCAATTCATAGCTGAGAATAAAGAAGATGTGAGAACCGCGATTTTTCTCATGGAACGGATCAATAAGTGCAAAATCTGCCAGGGAAAAGATGTTTAATTCTTCCTTTACGCCGGATCCCAAAAGAAACTGTTCCGGATTTTTCCTTACTGCAATACGCTGTTCCACTGCACAAAAATAATGTGTATTTTCGCTTTGAAGGCTTGTTTTAACCGAATAGAGAAAGATTTCATTTTCAGTGAACAAGCTCTAACACACAAATTGAATTAGAATCAATGCTTTATCGCCTATTAAAAGGAATTGTCTGGCTCGGAATCCGGCTTTTTTACAGAGAAGTCAAGATCGTGAACAAGCATTATCTGAATTTCGATGGTCCGGCTATAATCATTGCAAATCATCCGAATACGCTGATGGATGCCTGGATGATGGGCTATGCTAATCAACGCCGTGTTTATTTCATGGCGAAAGCTACATTCTTCTCGTCACCGTTTAAAAGGAAATTGCTTCACGCATTGGGAATGATTCCGATCAACCGTAAATCGGATACAGCTATAGAAGGAGTGAGCAACAAAGATTCGTTCGAAGCCTGCTACAAATTGCTGGAAGCCGGAGATATCCTGGTTGTTTTTCCGGAAGGGACGAGTTTCCTGGAGCGGAAGCTGCGCGAATTGAAAACCGGAACGGCCCGAATTGCATTGGAAGTAGAGAAACGCAACAACGGGAATTTAGGATTGCAGATTATCCCGATAGGCATTAATTATATAGATGCAAGCAGCTACCGCGGAAAAGCCATGCTGCATGTGGGAAAACCATTTAAAATAGAACCGAACTTGCTTGAAGCTTATCGGGTTTCACAGGGAAAAGCGGCAAAAGTGTTAACCGATCAGTTCCGTGTGGCACTTTCGCGCGTGTTCGTTTCACTGGAATCGACCGAAAAAGAAAAACTGGCAGAAGACATTGCTGAAATTCTCGATGTTCGGAAACAAGGTGGAAAGCGGGGTGTGAATCAATCCATTTCCATGCTGCAGCAAATCTCAACGAAGCTCGATGAAATTCAACTCATTGCCCCGTATCAGTTGGAAGAAGTGAAAACACTTACTGCGGAAATTCAGTCCGATCTACTGAGCTTAGGTTTGCGGGCCGATTTGATTGACAGAAAATACCGGTCGACTATGTATTCACGACAACTGATCCAATCCGTTTTATTTATGCTTGGAACCTTTCCTTTGTTCGCATTCGGGTTTGTGCACAATTTCATTCCCTATAACCTGATTGATATACTGGTTCGGAAAATGACCAAAGAAGAAGAGTATTACGCTCCATTGTCGATTTTGCTTGGGTTTGTGTTATATCCGCTAAACTATGCCGGATTCATAATCGGTTTTACCTATTTTCATTTCGGATTTTGGGTAGTTCTTGCTTACGGAATTTCGCTTCCGGTCTTCGGAATCTTTGCACATTTCTACCTTCGTTACTGGCAGCACATTGGTTCGAAGTACCGTTTTTCGCGCATGGTAAAGAAAAGGAAAGAGAATTTTGCTGAAATAAAAGCGCAAAAAGCACAATTAAAGCACTTGATATTAGGAGAGTAAAGGCAAAAACGAAAAAAAAGCATGTAAAAATGACATTTTTTTAGTCGAGTAGCTTTGTGATACGCATTGAATTGTTATTTTTGCCCCCACGTTCATTGAACATATTGGAGGGATGGGTGAGTGGCTGAAACCACCAGTTTGCTAAACTGACGTACTGGTAACGGTACCGCGAGTTCGAATCTCGCTCTCTCCGCATAGTAATTTTGAAGGCGGAATTTTCTGCGGGATGAAGAACGAGCTGCGAGTTCGTGCCGAAGTGCAACGAAGACCAGCGAAGCTAATCTCGCTCTCTCCGCATAGAAGACAACAAATTGAAAGTGAACCTTTTGAGAATTGTCTTCAAGGAAACTTTAAAAGGTGCTTGCGATAGTTGATTTTATTACTATCTTTGCACCTCGAAAAAAGAAAACCTTTCGGAGCGACGAAAGGGAATTGAAATACAAAAAGCCTAGCTCGGGGCGTAGCGTAGTCCGGTCATCGCGCCTGGTTTGGGACCAGGAGGTCGCAGGTTCGAATCCTGCCGCCCCGACGAAAAAGGGGATGAGCAATCATCCCCTTTTTTATTTTAAAGGAATTAGGGCTCAGCTGCATCTTCTAAGCAGAATAAAAAAAAAAGACATTTTGGCCCCGTAGCTCAGCTGGATAGAGCAACTGCCTTCTAAGCAGTAGGTCTTTGGTTCGAATCCAAACGGGGTCACGAAAAAGCTGCATTTATGCAGCTTTTTTTGTTTATATTAGTTTCATGCCTTACTATTCATATGTACTTCGCTCATTAAAGAATGGAATTCTTTATAAAGGCTCAACGGAAAATATTGAGCAACGTTTGCAATCACATAATTCTGGTTTGGTGAATTTTACCTCAAAGTATATGCCTTGGGAAATGGTGTTATTTGAAGAGTTTGAAACTCGATCTGAGGCAATGAAGCGAGAGAAGTGGTATAAGACTGGAGTAGGTCGGGATTGGATCAAAGAAAAATTAGTCCCGTAGCTCAGTCCGCCGGGGCGGAAGCAACTGCCTTCTAAGCAGTAGGTCTTTGGTTCGAATCCAAACGGGGTCACAACAAAAAGGGAAGCGTCAATTGACGGCTTCCCTTTTTTATTTCCTTCTCTTCCCTCTTAAATACGAGGATTTCTTTAACTATAAAATTGAATCTGAAAGTTATATCCGGTTCTTCTTATTTCCTTTTGATCGCGGTAAACCCGATGATTCCAGTGATTACTACGAGAGCAATGAAAATAAAGAATATAACTTTTGCTATGGAAGCCGCTGCTTCTGCGACCCCTCCAAATCCGAGTATCGCAGCTACAATTGCGATAACAAGAAACACTGCTGTCCATTTTAACATGACTATCTGATTTTTTAGTGAATAATTTTTATCTATATCTTCTAAACAAGAAACAACATTCATAATCATGAACCTAATATTTTAGTGTTGTTTAACAGACTTGAAATCCTGACAATTCAATGAAGCTCTGGCGCGGGTACGGGTAATTGTTAAATCCCTGTTATTACAGAGAAGTATAGCTAAATAGATTAAAAAATCTTCAACAGAATTTATTTGATGCTACTATTTATGTCGTAATACAAAATGAAACAATTACGCCTGCGTAAGGTAAACGCATTTACTACAAAGCGTGCTTCCAACACCTGTCTTCCGATATGTTATTCACGTTTTTCCACGTTAAGAATCAGTAAAACATCAGCTAAAAAGTTAAACTCCTCGCCTTCTTTGTCTCTCAAACTCACTCTCATTTCAATAGCCTTTTCTTTTCCCGAGGCGGATGAGTGCCAGGATGAGGTTTAGCAATTATCCGTTCAAAAATTTGTTTAAATCCGCCACCAAATAGTTCGAAACATCTCTCATTAGGATCACAAAAGAGCTGCACTAGTGCGGCTCTTTTTGTTTATATTAGATAGTAAATCTCCGGAAAACCATTGATTTTATTTTGTTTCTAAGACTCCAACGCAGTTCGAATCCCAGTTGCTTTCAGCCTTTCAGTTCCATTTAATCCTGCTTCAACCTAAATTACTGCGGCTTAAGCTGCTTTTATCTATATCCAGCCGGTAGATTGCATTAGAATTGTTGGATCAAATTCAACACTATGCTGGAAAAATTCAGAGCACTTTACGAAAAGAGCCTATTCCTTAAACTGATAACTGTATTCGTGGTTGTTTTGTCTTCATTAGCAATATTGATTCCCATCGTTCAGCTTGCTTTGATGTTTGGAGTAGATCTTATGAAAGATAACGGTGTTCGTATGAAGGTTGATTTTGGCAACGTCTTTTTCTTTTTTCTTTTTGGCGCTTGTTCCATTGCAATTATTTGGCTTGCGCAGAAATACCTGCACAAAAGAACACTCGCTGATCTCGGCTTCAGAA
>CBFGMW010000345.1:0-3998 GCA_965649925.1 uncultured Fluviicola sp. | reverse complement strand
AGACCAAACCGCTGCTTTGTCCTGCAAAGGCCGTATTTACAACCCGGTTAATGTCAGCAATTGTAAGATCGTATTGAGCAATGGCAGAACGATTATAGTCGATAGAAATCTGGGGCATTCCTGTTACAGATTCGATGTAAAGATCACGCGTTCCGCTTACAGCACTTACGATGCCTCCTAGGCGTTTTGCATACTGTGCAAGCGTGTCTAAATCTTCCCCGTAAATTTTGCAAACAACGTCTTGTCTTGCACCTGTCATTAGCTCATTGAAGCGCATTTGAACAGGGTATTGAAATCCGTAAGTTACTCCCGGAACGGCTTCCAGTGCCTTAGACATTTTTTCTGTCAATTCGTCAACCGTTTTAGCAGAAGTCCACTCACTTTTATCTTTCAGGATCACCATCATGTCACTTGCATCAATCGGCATGGGATCGGTTGGAACTTCACTGCTTCCGGTTTTTCCAACTACCTTTTCAACTTCCGGAAACTCCTTTAAAAGAATTTCTCCTCCCTGCGAAACTGCTGTAACGGATGTGTTCAGGTTGCTTCCTGTTAAAACACGGGTTTCAACTGCAAAATCGCCTTCTTCCAGGGATGGAATGAATTCCCCTCCCAGTTGTGTCAGAACAATTACGGCAACGGTAAACAGAGCAAGCGTACTTCCCACAATTACCTTGGGAATTTTCAAGGCTTTTGTCAATCCCGAACGATACCTTTTTTCAATCCATCCCATAATCCGATCCGAAATATTCGGGCGATGTCCAGTTTTCTTGCTCAAAAACAAAGCTGACATCATCGGTATGTAAGTCAATGACAGGACGAAAGCACCTAACAAAGCAAAAGCAACAGTTTGTGCCATCGGTTTAAACATTTTTCCCTCAATACCTTGTAAGGTGAAAATTGGAATGTAGACAATCAGAATAATGATTTCCCCAAAAACTGCGGCATTCCGCATTCTTGAAGATGTTTCCAGTACCAATCCATTCATTTGTTTTTGAGAAAGCAGTCCCTGATCGGATTTGTGCAGACGATACATGCAGGCTTCAACAATGATTACCGCGCCATCTACAATTAACCCGAAATCCAATGCGCCCAAGCTCATTAAATTCCCACTCACGCCGAATAAGTTCATCATGATAACAGCGAACAACATGGCTAACGGAATAACCGATGCAACGATGATTCCCGCCCTGAAATTCCCGAGGAATAACACCAGAATCAGGAGAACGATTAACGCACCTTCCATTAAGTTCTTTGTCACCGTTCCAATGGCGTTGTTTACCATTTTTGTTCGGTCGAGGAAAGGTTCGATAACTACCCCTTCAGGTAAGGTTTTCTGAATTTGCGTAATACGTTCTTTGATGTCTTTGATGACATCATTGCTGTTCGCTCCTTTGAGCATCATGACAACAGCACCCGACACTTCACTTGGTTTGCCATCACGACCAACATAAGTCAGTGCTCCATAGCGGGTAGCACTTCCGAATTTTACTTCGGCAACATCTCTTAAAAACAAAGGTGTTCCTTCCGCTGTTTTCTTCACGGAAATGTTCTCTATATCTGCAATGTCAGCTATCAATCCTTCACTATGGATATACAAAACAGTTGATTGTTTTTCGATGTAAGCGCCACCTGTATTTTGGTTGTTGTCCTTTAGAGAATTAAAAACGTCATCCACGGTAATTCCGTATGATTTCAGTTTGTTCGGATCAACGGCAATTTCATACTGTTTTACTCTTCCGCCAAAACTGCTTACTTCCGCAACACCTTTCACACTTAGAAGCTGCCGGCGAACAATCCAATCCTGAACGGTTCGAAGCTCCATTTCAGTGTACTTTTTCTCGTAGCCTTTTTTCGGACGGATGACATATTGATAAATCTCACCCAACCCCGTAGTAACCGGAGCCAATTTGGGCACGCCAATTTCAGGTGGAATTTGATCTTTAATGGATGAAATTCGTTCGGTAACTTGTTGCCTTGCCCAGTAAACATCGGTTTCATCGTCAAAAACGATAGTAACGACGCTCAAACCGAAACGGGAGAAGCTTCTGATTTCCTTTAATCCGGGGATATTGCTATTCGCCTGTTCAACCGGAAAAGTTACCAGCCGCTCAATATCGGTTGCACCATACGACGGCGCGGAGGTAATGACCTGAACCTGGTTATCCGTAATATCAGGTACGGCATCAATAGGTAGTCGCGTAACCTCGTACACTCCGTAACCTATCAGAACGAGTATAAATAACCCGATGATGAGTTTCTGTTTAACAGAAAACTCGATGATTTTATTAAACATAAATTTGAAAATTGTTGAGCATAAAACAATTCAATTGCGTTCGTTGGAACGCGCTGGAATTACCACATTAGTGGTTCTGTAAGAACAGATTTATGCTGCAACCGGGGGAGCCCGTAAACCAGAAGGAATACATGCCCGGGAATGGTAGTAAGGGGTTTTGTAAAGGTAACAAATCTGCCTCGAAGGAACAGAAATTGGTTCAGCCCATTTGAGAATGACAGCCGTTAAAACAGGAACTGATTCTCCCTTACTGAAATCAATTTTTATTTCGTTATCATCAAGTCTAAAGAAAGGTTCTCCGTGCAGGAAGTGAGCAAGAATATCGTAAAGGCCGGAATGTTCGTTGGAATTGTTTTGATGATGTTCGTCATCGTGATGCTCATTCCGGTGATTTTCACCGTTGTGGTGCTCTTCGTGATCGTATTGACCTGCAAACGAAACATGGATATCCTGTTCAGAATATTTATGGTGGTGATGAATAAAACTATGACCGGCATAGATAATGCCGGATATACAGATAAAAAGTAAAGCTGTATATTTTTTGAACATGTGGTAAAGTTAAAAAATAAACCAATACCAAATTTGGAGTGTTTTGCCGTTTAACTTTCGATCAGCATTTGCGCAGCTACAGCGGAGGAAAACTATTCGGGAATTGTATGAAAACGAATGTTTTCAGCCAATTGAAACATTAAACGGTGCCCGTTGCAGAGTTCATTTTCGTAGAACTAATGAAAAAGGATTGTCAACAGCGGACAATCCTTTTTCTCCTGAAAGATCAGGCGTTGAACTCAATACTTACATTCAATCTTTCAGTAACCAATGATATTGCGTTGAAATTATTGTTTGATGAATTTCTGCGTAGCCACATGGTTTGACGAACTGATCGCAATAACGTAAACACCGGCATCCAGGTCTGAAACGTTCATGTTTAGAACCGTTTGGCTGTTTTCCAGGTTAGCAGAGCGAACAATACGACCATTCAGATCACGGATCTCAAGTGTTTCAGGAGATTGACCGTTCGTGTTTTCCCAGGCAATCGTTACTTTTTCGTTTACCGGGTTCGGGAAAACCATCAACGTGTTTAACTCTTCATTTTCATTGATTCCGGCTGAAGATCCACCGGGTGTATAATTGATGTTGTTCGGCGCCAGGTAAGCATTGTCGCTGTCGTCGTCTTCCGATGAAGGAATATCATCGTCGGCATCAACGTAAACACCTAATCGGTAAGAACCTGCAGGTAGTGGCATGTCAGTCAGGTCGATATCCAGGTCTACGTAGTCACGTCCGCCGAAATGATAAATTCCCGGATCGTTGATCGTGTGTACGAAAGTCGGATTCGAACCATCCCAGATATAAACCTTAATGGTAAAGGGAGGAGTTACATAAGAAGAGTTTGTTCCGTCGGCATAAACTGAAAAGTTCAGGTCATTCACGATCTTCGTGTTGTCGTTGTAGCTGTCCCAGTAAAGGTCAATGTTACCAAGCAGGATGTTTGCATCTTCTTCAATCTGACCGAAAGCCGATCCTGTTAGTAAAGCTGCTGTTGCGATTGTAAAAATCTTTTTCATGTGATTATTTTTAATTGTTTCAGCAAAGGAAAACGAAAGTCGCGCCAAAGCCTTATTTTACCGGGGGACAAAACGGGGTACAATGTTGGAATTCAGCAAACATCAGGGTTTAACCAAATCAATTTCAGAATTAA
>CBFGMW010000344.1:0-4006 GCA_965649925.1 uncultured Fluviicola sp. | reverse complement strand
ATTTCGAACGGAAAAGTTGTCGATACCCGTAATTTGAATCAATTCGGAGTAATTAACGTGATGAAACTCCAGGCTACGGAGTCGCAGCTTTATTTGCTTACGGAAACGGGTTTATATCGTACGTTAGGAATAAAAGCACCGTTCGAAGCCCTGAAAGACGTAATGGGATTTGACGGAATATTCATTCGCGATTTCTGTGCAGTAGATGATGAGGTCTACCTGGCAACACAACGCGGCGTTTTTAGTTACATCTGGAACGACGTGAAACCCGCTTTGGCGCATTTTGTTGTTGGCGATCCGTTTAGTACTGACAAAGAAGAAACGGATACAAAAAGATTCTTCTCCGGAAGTGTTTCCATACCTGTTGAATGTATTGATTTGACAGGAACACGAAGTTTCAGGCTGCAATACCGCCTGGTTAGCGATGGTGAACCTGGTGAATGGGTTGAAGCACTCCCTGAATCGCGCAAGATTTCACTTTCAAATCTTGCCAGGGGAAAATACAGTATCGAAATTCGGATGATAGATCCGGTTTCCCGAATCAGTACAAAAATTCAGCGCAGATCATTTGATGTTCCTTATGAATGGTATCAGCTGAAATTGCTTTGGGTAAGCCTTGGGGTTGCTTTAGTACTCTGTATTCAGCTCATTATGAAAAAAATGCGTCCGAAAAAAGAGAAACCGAAAAGAACTTCAAAAGTTAAAGAAGTTAAGAGTTAAAAGACTTTTTCCTTTAAAATTCTTCTTTATATTCGTAATCTAAACTACACGACATGAAAAAATTGAGACCAATTATTTATAACAACAACAACAGGCAGATTATTCCGCTTATTATTTTTACAATCGGATTAGGCGTACTTTCTACCTGGCTTGTGTTTTTTCTAAAGCCGCATAATCACGTTGCACATTATTGTTTTATTGGGCTTGGAATATTTCTTTACCTGCTTACAGCTTTTTGTATTCGTGGGTTCATTGAAAGAGTAACCGGGCCTAAAGAAGGGCTTATCATTTCAGATGAAGGAATTCAGGACAATACAACTTTCAATGGGGTAGGAGTGATCAAATGGGATGATATTAAAGGAATTCGTGAAGAGTTTATGGCAATGAATAAATTTGTCAGGATAGATGTTTATAATCCTAAGGAATATATTTCCAAAGGAAAGAATGCAATGAAACGACGTTTATTAAAAAACAACAACCGTAGTTTTGGTTCACCGTTTGTTGTTACTTCACGCGCTTTAGAAGGTATTAAACACGCCGAATTGTTCGAAATAATGCGAACTGAGTTTGCACCGGTTAAAGAGCAAAGAGAAGCAAAGAAAAAATCCGGAGAAGCTCCAATTGACAGCTCAACAGATATTTTGTCAGAAAATTTATAAAATGGAATCCTTATTTTCTTCAGAAACAACCGCTAAAACTATTGAACGAATCAACCGGCTCACAACAGAAAGTACTGCAGCTTGGGGCAAAATGAATGCTGCTCAGATGTTAGCGCATTGTTCTGAAACAATGGAGGTTGTTCGCGCACAACGTCGCATTAAAAGAGGTTTTCTGAGTTATATACTTGGAGGTATGTTAAAGAAGCAATTTTATAATGACGCGCCGTTTCGGAAAAACTCGCCAACGCATCCAAGTTTTATAATGACTTCTGAGTTTGACCTGGAGAATGAGAAAAAAAGACTGACAGATCATTTGACTGCCTTTCAGCAAGGCGGCGAAGCTGCCTGTACTTCAGATCCGCATGCTTTCTTCGGAAATATTACTAAGGCGCAGTGGGGAATTGGAATGTATAAACATTTGGATCATCATTTACATCAATTTGGCTTATAAATGGAATTTATTTCTGAAGAACTAGATGAATACTGTTGTAATCATACTTCACCTGAAGATGTGCTGCTGGCTGAATTGAATCGTCAGACGCATGTGAAAATTCTGCAGCCTCGCATGCTGAGCGGACATTTTCAGGGACGATTACTTAGCTTGTTGTCGAAATTGATTCGTCCGGAGCGCATTTTGGAAATTGGAACGTACACTGGCTACAGCGCATTGTGTTTGGCTGAAGGTTTGACTAAAACCGGGAAACTCATCACCATTGATGTGAATGCCCAGTTGGAAGAGTTTGTTCGCCCGTATTTTGAAAAATCATCATTTAAAGATCAGATTGATTACCGGATTGCTGATGCAATGCAGCTAATTCCAACGTTGAACGAAGAATTCGACCTGGTTTTCATTGATGCGGATAAGCGCAACTACCCGAATTACTACAATTTAGTGATCGACAAAGTGAAGCCGGGCGGAATTATCTTATCGGATAATGTTTTGTGGTCGGGGAAAGTAGTTCAGACAGAAGGAAAAATCGACAAAGACACAGAAGTTCTTCAGGCATTTAATGAAATGATTCATAACGATGATCGGGTAGAGAACATTTTGCTTCCGATCCGCGACGGAATTATGGTTGCTCGGAAATTATGATTTCCTGTCAATATGGAATCGGAGTTCGTACTTTGTGCCTTCGCCTGGCATAAGCTCTAAAGTTCCGGAGAGTTGCTCGGCCAGATTCTCTATCAATGAAATGCCCAGTGTTTCTGCGGAAGTACTTAAATGAATCTCAGGATCAAATCCTTTGCCGTTATCGCCAATAGAAAGAATCAATTGTTCGTCGTTAATTTTTGACAGCTTCAGGAAGATCCTGTCCTTTTTTTCTTTCGAAGGAAAAGCGTGTTTGATTGAATTAGTAAGTATTTCATTGATCAGCAATCCAAGCGGAATGGCCATTTCAATTGGAATCTTGACATCATCAACTTCTATATCCACTTGAATTTCTTTATCTCCGATCATTGTGTTTATCAGCGAACGTACCAGTTCCTGGATATATTCCCTGTAATCGATGCTGGCGAACTGATTTGATTTGTAAAGTAATTCGTGCACGCTGGCAATAGAACTGATCCTGCTCAAACTTACCTCCAGAAGCTGCCGGGCCTCCAGATGCTGTGTTGATCCGAGCTGTAAACGTATCAGCGAGGTAATAATCTGCAGGTTATTCTTTACCCGGTGATGGATTTCTTTCAGCAAAGTTTCTTTTTCCTTATTGGCTTGCTGCAGAAATAAGTTTTCTTCTTTAATGCGTTTGGTAAGATCTGTAGTAGTAAGGAAAACGCGCGAATAATTGTGCTCGTAGCCATCAACAACCGTCCATTTAAAATTCACATAGCGTGTATTTCCCTTCATGGTAATCAACTTGGCGTCGAATTCGCATTTTTTTTCGCCATTCCAGATCGCTTCCATTTGCTGCAGTATGTATTCGTTCGATTCACTGGTTGTCAGCTGCCTGAAATTTGTCAAAACCTGATACTTCGTTTCTGCTTCATTTAGTTCAACAACCGCGTTGTTAATCCGGTTTACTCTAAGCAATTTCGACAGTTCGATCAATTCATCCGGATGTTTCGTCAGGAAATCACGAATAGAAGCTATTCCAAGACTTCTCAAATGGTCAAGACGGGTTTTAATGGCTGAAAAATCTTCGTCCCAAATGGGAATTGGACTGTCTTCGAAAAGCGTATTGTTCGATGCTTGAGAGTTGAAATCCTGAGATGCTTCCTGATTTACCCGGCTGAACTCCAGGATCCATGCCAGCTGCCCGTTAAAATTGTATTTGGTAGCCTGAAGCTCTAATTGAACAGTTTTTAATTCATGGTTGGTATAATTGAGAACCACCGGGAAAACTATTTTGTCATTTTGAAGCAATTCTTCAATAATGGGGAAATGATCTTTTATTAATGGAATGTGGTAATTGGTCGACTGAATTTGAAAAAATGCTTTCAATTTTGAGCAGGTGTATACCGTTGAATAGTCGGAGGCGATTATCCAAATTACCGAAGATGTATTCATATGCGTGGTCGGCATGAATGAGTAGTATGTTATGACAGTGTAAAAATCTGTTAATCAGTTGTAATGGGCTGCAATATATTCATAAAGTTGTTCAGATCAATATTCATTCACGTTTTTT
>CBFGMW010000343.1:0-4008 GCA_965649925.1 uncultured Fluviicola sp. | reverse complement strand
TGATGAAATACAAGTTGTAACAGAACGCTACTATGGTTATGGAGGCGCAATGATGTCCACAAGAGCATACTCTGACTATCTGGTCGCAACTGTTGATCCTGTTGAAGAATTTGACACCGAAGGAAGACCGATCCCAACTGAATTTTCGAGTCTGGCATTCCCGAATCCAACTTCGAACAATTCAACTATTGAGATCAAAGCTCCAACTTCAGGGCAATATCAAATTGATCTTTATGATATGAACGGCAAGCATCAAACTGCCATATATTCCGGTTCAATTGAGCGGGGGACATTTCAGCAGGAAATTGAAATGAGCAGCCTTCCTCCGGGAATGTACCTGGTAACTATTCTTTCCAAAGAGTATAAAGAAACCGTGAGAGTTAGTAAGATTTGACTTTTATGATCAACGAATTCTGTCCACAGAATCAATCAACTTTTTGTCTTTTCTAACTCCTCTGAAACCAAGGATCAGGAATATAACCGAAGCAGCGAAAAGGTAAAACCCGATTCCTAAAATAACACCGTGGTTTTTAGGATATTCGCTTTTACTCAGGAATTGGTAACCCGAAACAACAAACCAGCCGCTAATCAACAATACCAATAGAATAGACATTTTTGCAAGAGTCATTTGTTTCTCACGTGTTTTGAAAGTAAAAATAGTCAGCAATATGGCAACAACCGGAACAGCGCAGTAGATCCAAAGAACAGCGTTTTGAATCACATTTCCGTTCGACAAAACGGCAAAAGGTGTTACATCGAAAGTATTTCCTCCCAATTGATCTATTTTGACAGAAAAAAGTGTCAACCCTAACATCGGGCTTGCAATTAGCAAAAGGGCGATAGTAAAATATACTGTTTGAATACGCTGTAACATGCGGTAATTTTTTTGTAAAGTTACTTATTGAATTGAAAAATCAGGCTAATACGAGTAAAATTGTATGCTTGAGTTTTTAACACCTGCATCGCCATCGTTTTGGTCAAACCAAATATTCAAAGAATCTATTTCATTCCATTTCGAATTCAGGTTCAGAAATAATTTTTGCGATGAAAACTCGTGTAGTTCCTTGATCTTTCCTCCAAACTGGATTGATTTTGATTCAATCAACGAATCGTTCTTATACAAATACACATTCAACCACGGTTTGGTAAAATGATCGTAAATCCGAATATCCGTATTAAATTCTAAACCTACTTTCATTGCTGAATTGCAAAATTCGGTTGTTTTAAATCTAAGATGCGGATCAGCCTCCCCATCAAACCTGCTTATTTCCAGCACTGAATTTCGAACCTCCTTCTTTGCTTTATTTAGAAGAAACATAGGTTTCCTTACATTCTTACGCGTTTTCGGTTCTTTATCAAATGGTATAACAATGTAATACTGAAAACGCAAATCTGTTTCGAGGAAAACTTCCCAAAACCCTTCTTTCGAAACGGTATCGTAATGAAGAATCATCTTGCGCATCTGGTAGTCGTAAATCTGGTAAACCCAAATTCCAATGACCGTACATATAAAAAATGCAGATTTAAAAATCCAGTGAACATGCTGATAAGCCAGGGCAATGGCCAAAAGGAAGACTCCCATGAAATCTATATAATTGCGGGCACCAAGTCCTCCGCCAAAAAACCACATCCACCAGGAAGCAGTGGAATATGTGACTAGTGAAAAAATCAATAATGTTCCCCAAAAGATCCTGCGCTGCTTTATAAAACAAACTACTAGTGCTGGAATTAACAAAAACAGAATCGGCGTGTAAACAAAAAGTCCTTTTTTATAGCTGAACAGTACATCCCAGATAAACGGGCTTTTCCAGTTTGAAAAGCCTTCCTGCCCGTAAGAATTCATTGAAAATGAACCGGTCTGTGAATATACATTCTGCAGGTGAACAGCTATGAATAGCAAAGACAAAACCAACCCAATTGTCAGCATAAGCTTTCTATTCACAAAAATATCTTTCAGGTAATTCCAAAACGAACCACTTGATTTGAACAAAAAAGGAACAAAAACGAGAATGAACAAATTTGTAGGTCTGATAACAATCAACCAGCCCATAATCGCCGAGAGCCAATAAAAATGACGATTCTTTTTTGTTTCTGTCCAAAGCTTTACATGAACCAGGAACCAGGTGTTCAGGGAAAAACTAAACACATGTGAGAAAGGGAGCTCAACAGTGGTGTAGTAACAAAGATTGGTTGCAAATAATGCTGCCAGAACTACCAGATAGCTTCCCAACGGATGAATTTTATATAGTTGGGTGAGACGGAATAAACCATAAGCGCCAAAAACAGCAAAAAAGATGACACCAAGGTTCGTCCATAGCATATAAGGCCAACTGTAGCCATCCTGATCTATACCTGCGATTTTTGCGTGCAGATCTCCAATAAGATAAAACGGTGTAAGCGCAATAGCAGTTCCGGGATAATACTTATTATATGAGGTCGGGTTCTCTTTGTTAGTTCCAAAAAAATCAGTGTACCGTTTATTCGGATATTTTTTATAAATCTTCGGAGCAAACTCAAAATGATCTGTGCCGTAAGTAAACCATTGCGGTAAGAAAGCATAGTAGCCTGATCCATCTGACTGAACTACCGAAGCATCAGTGGGTTTATCACTGGTCCAATAGAATAAACGATCAGACTTTGAGAAGAGAATGATAAAACACAAACTGAAAAAAAACAGTTTGAAAAACCGGTTATTTACTATTTTAAGAAGCATGCACACGTGATTTCTGAATAAATAGTGCATCAAGCAGAACCATTGCCGCCATTGCCTCAACTATAGGAACTGCCCTTGGAACCACACACGGATCGTGTCTGCCTTCTCCTCTTACAATTGCTTCTTCTCCTTTCGTATCAATGGTTGTTTGATCGGTCATGATCGTTGCAACAGGCTTAAAGGCTACACGAAAGTCAATCGGCATTCCATTCGAAATTCCACCCTGGATACCACCTGAATAATTGGTTTCTGTTGTTCTGTCAGCACGAATAACATCATTGTGTTCTGAACCCCGCATAGAAACTCCGTCGAAACCAGAACCGATTGAAAAAGCTTTAACGGCATTTATTGAAAGCATCGCTTTTCCCAGTTCGGCGTGTAATTTATCAAAAACAGGTTCACCCAAACCAACAGGAACTCCCGTAATAATGCAGCGAACGCATCCGCCGATGGTATCTCCCGCTTTTCTCACTTCACGAATCAATGCTTCCATCTCAGCTGCAGCGGCATGATTGGGAACCCGAACCGGATTTTCTTCCCGAACCGTTCGAAGTGATTCATTCCACTCTCCTTTCCACTGAATTGGTCCTACCTGGTCAACAAAAGCGTCTATTTCTATTCCGGAAGTTTTTAATATTTGTTTTGCCAAAGCTCCGGCAACAACTCTGCAGGCAGTTTCCCTGGCACTGCTTCTTCCTCCTCCACGCGGATCGCGGATTCCATATTTTTCCTGATATGTAAAATCAGCATGAGACGGACGAAAAACTTCCTTTAACCGATCGTAATCTCCGGAACGCTGATGTGTATTGCGAATAATAAATCCAATGGGCGTACCGGTAGTTTTTCCTTCGTAAATACCGGATAGGAATTCTACTTCATCGTCTTCTTTTCGCTGTGTTACCAAAGCCGACTGACCGGGCTTTCTTCTTGCAAGTTCCTGTTGAATCGCATCAAAATTAATTGAAAAACCGGCAGGAACGCCATCAATAACTCCACCAAGCGCAACACCATGCGATTCTCCGAAAGTAGATAAGCGATAAAGTGTTCCGAAAGACGAGCCAGCCATAGTTTTAGATTTTCTCGTCTAAATTACTAAGAATGTCGTGAAAAATGACCAGCTCTAAATCTTCATTTCGGACCTATTTTTTTCATTTTGAAAATATAATTCATTTTGGAGGGAAGAGCCTGGTGGATCATGTTATGATTGAATCCCGCATAAACAGTAAGAATGACGCCTCACCATAAGCTATTCACTATTCTTTGGCATTTGCTTTGAAAACAGATTTGCAGAAAAC
>CBFGMW010000342.1:0-4014 GCA_965649925.1 uncultured Fluviicola sp. | reverse complement strand
TATAAATCACCTGCTGTTTCAATGGAATTTGATCCGATGAGAAAGGAACTGTCGGGCTGTGCAATTTTGAAATCTACGTGCTGTTTATCTATGGTAATGATCCAATGAATAATATCTGTTGCCGAATTGTCTTTGGCGCAGAAAATCACTTCATCAATTTGATGGATTTGAACGATTTGCTGCAATTGTTCAATGCGTAAATCATTTCCTTCGGGTGCATCGGCCGACCAAACGTGTTTGATCTGATCAATTTTTGGCTGCGTTAATTTGATTAATTCGGAAACTCTTAAGAATTCTTCTTTGGAGCCGATAATGGCGAAGTTGCTGTTTTTCCTACCGTTGATTACAAATCGTTTTCCCAGCGTGAGGTGAAGGAATAACCTCGAAAGTATGAAATATGTAATCACCCACGCTGCACCAATGAAAATGAAGAGTCGTGAAAACTGTAGGTCTTTCGGCAGAACAGCATAAATCATTAAAATGAGGGCGGTTCCAATTCCAACTCCGGTAAAAGCCCGTTTTAATTTCGAAGGGAAATCATAAATTCCCTGGAATAATGACGTTAAAAACCAAATGAAACTATAGCCGGCAATGAGATAAGGCGTAGTGTCTTCCGGGAAAATAATATTCGATTTCTTCCAGTAATGTGTCAGAGCTGTTAATCCGAAAAAGATATAGGTAAAATCTACAAGCGGCAATGTGATCTTGTGAATAAACCGATTCAAAATAGCTAATCCGGCGCGCAGGTAAATAGCTGAATTGATGAAAAACGAAAACAGTTTGGCATTATTCTGACTGAAATGCTTTTTCGCAAAAATGACCATTGCACGGTAGAAAACAAAAACGTAGTTCACGCTGCTTTTCTTGGTACTTTCGCCTTTGTAATGAATGATTCTCGTTTCAGGGAAGTAAACGTTTTTGTATCCGCCCAAAATAATGCGGTAGGAGAGATCAATGTCTTCACCGTACATGAAAAACGCTTCGTCGAGCAAGCCAACTTTATCCAAAGCCTCTTTACGCATGAGCATGAAAGCCCCGCTCAGAATTTCAATCTCGTTTGTTTCGAATTCGCTCAGATTTCCCATGTGATAGCGCGCAAAGCGTTTCGATTTGGGGAAAATACGTGATAAGCCGGATATTTTGTAAAACGAAACCATTGGTGTTGGCAAACCACGCTTCGATTCAGGGAGGAAAACTCCTTTTCCGTCAACCATTCGAACTCCGAGTCCGCCAACTTCCGGATGTGCATCCATGTACTGAACTACTTTGAAAAGCGTATCTTCTTCAATAACTGTATCCGGATTCAGCAATAACTGGTATTTACACTCCGATTGAAGCATTGCCTGGTTATTTGCTTTCGAAAAACCTACATTGTCTTCGTTGGCAATCAGTTTTACCCACGGAAATTTTTCGCGAACCATTGCAACCGAGCCATCAACAGATTGATTGTCGACCACCCAAACTTCGGCCGGTTCCAATTCCATCGCTTTAGCCACAGAGTTGAGGCATTGCTCCAGGAAGAACACTACGTTGTAGTTGACAATAATGACTGCAATTTTTGGTTGTTCGTTCAAAGCTGTTTTCGCTGTTTTTGAGTTGTTCGTTTGTTTTAACGTAGTATCAGCGAAATTAGCGTTTGGACCAAAAAATAAATCAAATTCCTTTGCTTAATTTCGCAATGCGGCTACAAGTTTAATCATTTAAGGTGATTCTGTAAGTTGGTACACATCAAATTTGGCAGTGTGAAAATCTTACTCGTTGATAATTTCGATTCTTTTTCATTCAATTTGGTCCACTACCTGGAAAAATTGGATGCGGAGGTTGTGGTAGAAACCAATGTTTCTGTTGCGCCTGATCGTTTGTCGGAATATGATAAGATTGTGCTTTCTCCAGGACCAGGATTGCCGCGCGAATCAGGGAAATTAATGGACGTAATTGCCGCCGCAGTTGAATTGAAAATTCCAATACTTGGTGTTTGTCTCGGTATGCAGGCAATAGCGCTTCATTTCGGAGATGAATTATACAATCAGCAGGTTCTCAAACACGGCTGTGCCGAAAAGCTGACTCAAAACGGAGAAAATCTGCTGTTTCAAAATCTTCCCAAAGAATTTCATGTTGGTTTGTACCATTCCTGGGCAGTTAAACTCAATGAAAACTCGCCTTTAATTCCAACTTCTTTTTCGGAAAGCGGCGTTTTAATGTCGGTTGAACACGAAAGTCTTCCTGTTTATGGGGTTCAGTTCCATCCGGAGAGTATTTTGTCGGAGTATGGATTGGAAGTGATTTCTAATTTTTTGGGTCACGACCTGTCCCTACAGAAAGCGTTTTAATACTTACTCATATCCAACTCATCGAAATCATCAATTTCCGTTAGCTGAATCAGCTTATCAATTTTAACGCTTTCCCAGGTTTCTATAAAGTCGTCTTCTCCATCCGGATCCTGGTTCTGGTTTTCACGAATTTGTTTTTTCTTCGAAAGGAAATTGATGCTTGTTTCTGTTTGCACAAGCGGACCATAATTATCGCTGCTATCGTAACCGATCATCTCAAAACCGTCAATCCGGTATCTGAATTTGTACGACCAATAGCCATATCTGCCATGACTGTATGTAATTTGTAGAATTCCTTTTTTGATTTCGAGAGAAAGCTCAGGTGGATAATAAACGCCGCCATCCTCACTTTCAGACGAAAAACAATCCTCATTTTTTACAGCGAGTTCGTAAACCCCGTTCTTGTTTATAAGAGCAACTATCCCGCGGCGATTGCGATCCAGTTTTCCACGGTATTCGTCCTCAACGAAATTTTCCGGATCTGTTCCTTTGATGATAAGAATGCAGTCTTTTTGGCCGTCGTTATTGAAATCGCCGTACACTTCTTCAAAGAGCTTATAACCTTTCGGAACGAAATCGGATGGCTTGTTGGGTTTTATTTCTTTAGGTTCGTTCTCCTCCGGCGTTTCGTTTTGAGAGGTAGTTTGATCCGCTTTTTCTGTGGTCGACTTTGTATCGGAACCTGAGCAGCTCGTGAAAACTGCCAGAACAGATGAAACCAGGATGAGTTTAGTGTAGAAGATTTTTTTCATAAGTCAATTATAACGATTTTCTCAACACCTTTTTCATCATCCCCTTTTGAAAGTCCGCTTTATAGCTTACTCATATCTAACTCGTCAAAATCTTTGATTTCGCTCATTTGTAGAAGCTTTTTGCTTTTAATGGTTGTTCCTGTTTCAACATAATCGCCTTTGGCTGCAGAGTCCCCGTTTACTTTTTGTCGAATCACCTTTTTCCCTGTCAGAAAATCAATACTAGTTGTTTGTCCGGGTGCAGGTTGTTGATTATCTCCTGAATCATATCCGATTAACTGAAACCCCGGTTTTTTGTATCTGAATGTATAATTACGGAAGCCGTATTGCTCATGTTGATAGATAACAATAAGCCTATCGTCTACTGCCTCGAAAGAAAGTCTGGTGCTGTCGTTTTCATTTTCTGAAGAAAAACAATCGAGGTTTTGCAGAGCTACTTCATAAACACCATTATTATTGACTAAGGCGATTATTCCGCGACGATTGCGATTCCGTTTTTTGCCTTCAGGGTTGTTTTTTTGGTTTGTGCCTTTTACAATCAGGATACAATCGAAGAGCCCGTCTTTGTTGAAGTCAGTATACAGTGTAAAGAAGATCTTAAAACCATTAGGAACAAAACCGATTGGTTTCATGAGCTGCAGATCTGTGTCTTCGTTTTTATCAGTTTTGGTTACCGGATTGGAACAATTTGATAAAGTGACCAGTATGAATGAAAACGCAATAAAATAGGTGGTAAAGATCTTTTTCATAGGTCAATTATAACGATTTTCTCAGAACCTTTTCATAAGCTCTTCTCGCGGAACCACGAAAGAAAACTTCTCCGCAATAAGTATATCCCAATCTGTCCATAATTTTCAGCATTGGAATATTGTCGAAGTTCGTATCTACCTTAATACTGAAAACACCTTTCTCCATGCTCAGATCTTCGATGA
>CBFGMW010000341.1:0-4016 GCA_965649925.1 uncultured Fluviicola sp. | reverse complement strand
CCAGGTATCTTCATAACCTTTTTTATCCTGGAAGAAAAACTGCGTTCCTGCATGGTTGAATTTCACTTCTTCCATGGCAATGGAAAGCTCCTGCTTTTCGCGACCGCCCTCAATTGGAACGCTGTACAATTCGCCTAACGCACCGTACGGGAACTGGCTCATCTGAGCGTTGTCCATACGCGAAGCGATGAAGAGAATAGACTTTTTATCCGGGCTCAAACATTGCGGATAATCATTACTGGAGTTAAACGTAAGTCTTTTTGGTGTTCCGCCTTTAATTGAAACGGAATAAACATCAAAGTTCCCGTGAATATCTGCCGCGAAATAAACGGTTTGCCCGTCGTCTGAAAAAACCGGCATAAATTCGTAGCTGTCGCTAATTGTTAACGGAGAAGCAACACCGCCATTTGCGGCAACCTTGTACAAATCGCCTTTATAAGCGAAAATAATTGTAGATCCATCCGGAGAAATTACCGGATAACGCATCCATAACGGCGCATTCGATTCTTGAGGTAAGACAGGGGCAAAGCTCATTAAGAATGATGCTAACCAAAGATAGGCAACAGCTTTTTTCATAGTTTAAAATTGAGTTTCAATTAGGGATTAAATTTAATCAAACTGCGCTGAGAATAGCATTTGATTTGGAAAATTCGGCTTATTTCACTAGCTTTCGGACACTTATTCCCAAATAGACCATGACATTTAACGCTCTTAAACCCGTTTTACTTTCATTATTATCCATTTTTTCTTTCACAAGTTTTTCTCAAAGTTCCAATTGGGAATACGAAATGATTGCGGTCACTTATCTCGATCAGGAACACGTGATTATGGGAACCGATGCAATTGTTGAGAAGAATTGGCAAAACCTGCAGCAGCCGAAATTCTGGCAGCAAATTATGTTGTTGTCGCCTGATTCGGTTTTGTTGAATGTGGCTTCTACACGCCAGGTTGTTGGGAGAATGTCGAACAGAGTCTGGTCGAAAAAAACGGAAGCTCAAAAAGAATTGTTTCGCGACAGCGTGCGCGTTTCGTTGAATTTGCCAACAACAGAACGAATTAATGTAACCACCGGAAAAAACGATTTCTACCGTTTTGACCTGGTTTTTGAGAGCTTGCAAAAAGGAGTTTCTGTTTTCGAAGCGAATGGAGTTGATCCATGGTACGCACAATCTATTTTATTGATCGAAAGTCCCGGACATTTGGCTAAATCAAGTGCCGGAGCTTATGGTGCATTTCAATTAATGCCTTCTGTTGCCCGTTCGTATGGTTTAACTGTGAACAGTACAGTTGATGAGCGTAAGGATTTTAATAAATCGGCAAAAGCAGCTTCTGAACTCATGAAAAAGTCATGTATTCCATCAGCGCGAACAATTGCCACTCAAGCAGGTTTAACTATCGATGAAGATGCTATTTGGTTCCGACTTTTAACCATGCATGTTTATCACGCGGGTGCAGGAAACGTGAAAGCAGTTGTTCAGGCTTGCGGAAAAGTAGCTTCAGGCGAAGAATTGATTCAGAAAATGTGGGTTACAACGGCGGCAAGTTTCGGAAATTCATCTCAGAATTATTCACAACTGGCTTTGGCTGCACATTTACAATTGGCAGAAATCGTTAAATCAAAAGCCACTTGTGTGTTTGAGTGTAAGCAGGATGCGATAACGACTGTAGTGAAGTAATAAGGATTTGATTAGTAGGGGCAAGTCGCGACTTGCCCCTACTAATCCTTCACAAACTTAATACTCAACGAATTCACGCAATGACGCGTATTCTTGCTTGTAAATCGTTCTCCCGTAAAAACGTGTCCTAAGTGTCCGCCGCAGTTTTTACAGACAATCTCAACTCTGCTGCCATCAGCATCCGGAACGCGGAGTACGTTTTCACTGATATCATCGTCGAAAGATGGCCAGCCGCAGCCCGAATCAAATTTGTCGGAACTTTGATATAAAGGTGCTTCACAACGCCGGCAGACAAATGTTCCGCTGAGCTTTGTCCCGCTTTCATCTGTTGGCATTTTATTGTATTCACCGGTAAACGGGTACTCGGTTCCTTTTTTTACGATGATGCGTTCTTCTTCCGGAGTAAGCGGATTCCAATTTCCTTCTGATTTCATAAGACTAAATTTACGCAAAAAAGTAGGGAGAGGTCGCGACCTCTCCCTACTTTAATTTTATATCGTACGTTTTCTTACATGAAGTTTCCTAACTCATCCTGGAACAGGCCGTAGTAGAAATCAGTCATTTGGTCAAGGATATTTTTCGATTTATCCTTGGCTGTAAGTGTAAAGCTGCCTCCGTCACGAGTATATTCGCCTGTTGCCGATTCCATTATCTCCAGAACCTTTGATCCTTTTGGCAAATCCAGAGCTTTCGGGTTCATGGCTTTAAAATCGATAAACATAGAGAAGGTACTTTTACCAAAATTCTTAGCAAAACCCGGGATTTTGATGCCCGGTTTATTCAAATTGGCAACAGAGTACATGTAAACTCCATCGGGTTTCACCTTTATTGCGTTATTCTTAATCATGTAGGCTCCGTTTTTCTTAGAATCGGCTCCGTAAATTTGATCCATTAATTTAGGGAGTCCTTTTGCCTTATTGGTTAAACCGATAAATGCGTTGAGTTCGGGAGTACCTGCCATCATCATAGCCGGACTTCCGGTGTGTACTAAACCAAATTGTCCTGTAAGTGAAGTAGTGAAATCGAGTCCGGATAGGAACATTGCTGCTCTGGCTTCAGATCCCATTTTACTTGTCAGATCTTTCGTTCCGTTTGGAGAGAAATCTTTCATGAATTTATCCAGTTTCTGCATGTCGAAATTTGCTGATACTCCCATCCAGGGTGTTCCTTTTCCAAGTTTTTTGGCAAGGTCATTCCCGTTGTTTCCGTCTTTAAACCACAAGCGGTCTTTTAATTCTTCGGAGAACAAATTTTTCGTTTCAAGTTTCATTTCTCCTTTGTTGAAGTTCAAAGTTGTTTGAACATATCCATCAGCCAGTAGTTCTGTTAATTCATCTTTCTTAGCTTTTGGAAGTTTATTTAGTGTAGTGTTTGCTCCGGCGAATAAACGTTCTAATGAAACACCGACAACTAAATCTGCTTTGGAAGTAATGATGTCCTGTGGTTTGTCTTCGCTTAAGTCTGCTTCCGAAGCTTTGAATGCTTTTTCAAGTTCTGCCTTACCGTCATATTCACCACCTTTGGAAATCAGTACAAACAATTTGTTACGAACTCCGCATGTAACATCACCTTCCTGGAAATATGTGATATCACCGGCTTTTTCTGTAGCATAATTTAATGAATGAATGACATTGATCACGCTGTCGGCACTGGTAATATCCATAAATGCATAAACAGTTTCCGGAGTTCCGTCGTTTGCATACGGACCTTCAGCAGCAAAGTAAATCGGTGCATCTAAGTTGAATGCTTTTTTCCATGTTTCCAATTGCGAATCGATCAAAATACTCACTTTCGGAATGTGCTTGTAATCTGCTTTGTTCAGAATCTTATAAATAGAAACGTGCCCAAAAACAGAAACATTTTGATTACTGTTTACCAGGGCTGAAAGTGCCTCTTCCGCAGATCTTTCTTTAGGATCTCCCGAACATGAGACAAAAGTAAGGGTAATAGCAACTACAAAAAGTTTGAATGTAGTCATGTAAGCATTTCGTGATTTCATAGAATATGAAGGTTTATTTTAATCCAAATGTAATCTTTCTTTTTATTCCGAATAACGGTAATGTATAATTTGCAATTCAGGCTGACTAATTTTCCTGATTTTGTGTGCTGCCGGCCTGAAATTTTCACATAAAAAAACATCAATTGTCGGTTAAAAGCTGAATTTGCTTTAACTTCACATATACAAATAATTTGATTTTAACGTTGTAAAATTCATGCACAGCATAGAACCATATTTCAATTGGAGACATTCGTACATCGCTTCTGAGGATGAGCTCTCACCCTTCTATGACAGAACGTACAGTGAGTTTGAATTTGTTGATAGTGTCTACAATTACCTAA
>CBFGMW010000340.1:0-4020 GCA_965649925.1 uncultured Fluviicola sp. | reverse complement strand
ACAATACCTGGTTTAATCCGATCGAAATAAGACCTAACGACTCCATCGGGTCGATGCTGGCAATTAAATACCTGAGCAAGATCGATTCATGCGAATTATTCCCGTCTAAATATCCGGAAGCTTCGGCTGCATTGCTTGACTTAAAAGCTTTACAACGCAGAAATTCCATTGCTTCCATTCTTCCTTCCGAAACGCATGTAAAAGCTGAGATTTCCTACAACAAAATGCAGATCTTTAAGAATTCGGAATACTCGTATTTGGTGCTTGGTATTGTTTTATTGATCATTTTCTTCATCAAGGTATTCATGACCGACTCTGAGAAAGTACTGAAACGCTTTTCCAGAATCCGCAAAGTCTTTGTGTTCCTCCTGGTGATCATTTTCCTTTATCACGGAACAGGAGTAGGCATGCGCTGGTACATTTCCGGACACGCTCCGTGGAGTAACGGCTACGAAGCAGTTGTTTTCATTGCGTGGGTTACCATGCTTACAGGATTAATCTTCTCCCGCAGAAACGCAGGAATTCTGGCTGGAACAGCACTTCTTTCTTCTTTCATGATTCTGGTCACAGAAATGAATTTGCTCGATCCTCAGATCACACCACTGCAGCCGGTACTTCAAAGTTATTGGCTAATGATTCACGTGGCAATCATTACCAGCTCTTATGGTTTCCTTGGACTAGCGTGTATTTTAGGAATCTTCAACACCATTTTGTTTGCTGCACGAAATACCAAAAACAGCGTGAGCACAACCAAAAACATCAACGAATTAACATACGTTTCCGAGTTAACAATGACAATCGGAACATTCATGCTTACGATCGGAACCTTCTTAGGCGGAATCTGGGCAAATGAATCGTGGGGAAGATACTGGGGCTGGGACCCGAAAGAAACCTGGGCTTTGGTTTCCGTACTTGTTTACGCAATCATTCTGCATTTACGCTATATCCCGGGATTAAGCGGGAAATTTGTCTTTACAACCATGAGCATGTGGGGATACGCTGCCATTTTGTTTACATTCTTCGGTGTGAACTTCATTTTGGTAGGACTTCATTCTTATGCACAGGGTGACGGATCGGTTTCTTTACCGAACTTTGTATGGTATTCTATTCTTGCATTTGCTCTTTTAACTGTCTTTGCAGGGTTGAGAAACCGTTCATACAATAAGAAATTAAAAGCTTCATTATGAAACTAGCGGATATTCAAATCAACAGTTTGGAAGGAAGCCCGATCAATTGGTCGGATTACCTTGGGAAAAAGATCCTTTTTGTTAACGTGGCTTCTGAGTGTGGATTTACTCCACAATATGCTGAAATGCAAGGCTTGTACGAAGAGTTCAAAGACAAGAACTTTGTTCTGATCGGTGTTCCGTCTAATGATTTCGGAGGACAGGAACCGGGAACCGCTGAACAAATCGGGGAATTTTGCACCAAACGATACGGTGTTACTTTTCCTTTAACTGAAAAAATTACAGTATTAGGCGATAACAAACATCCGCTTTACCAGTTTCTTACGGCTGTTAACGGACAGGAAGTTGAATGGAATTTCCAGAAGTTTGCAGTGAATGAAGCAGGGGAGGTAGTTGCCTCTTTTTCGCCCGGAACCACTCCATTCTCGGATGAAATTGTAAATTGGGTCGAAAAGTAATTCTCAAGGGTTTACAATTTAACTTTTTGAATTTGAAAACGATAGTTGTATGATGGTTGATATTTTAGCAATTGGTGCACATCCTGATGATATAGAATTATCTGCCGCAGGAACTTTGCTGAAACATAAGGCAATGGGCAAAACGTTCGCTTTGGTTGATTTGACTGAAGGCGAGATGGGGACACGCGGAACAGTTGAAACACGTTACAAAGAAGCTGCTGACGCTGCCAGAATTCTGGGTGCAGAAATGCGTGTAAACCTCCAAATGCGCGACGGATTTTTTGAAGAAACAGAGGAAAACCTGCTGAAGATTGTGGTTCAAATCAGGAGATTTAAACCCGCTATTGTTTTGGCAAATGCCATTGATGATCGTCACCCCGACCACGGAAGAGCTTCGCATTTAATTTCGAGAGCCTGTTTCCTTGCTGGATTACGTAAGATTGATACCACTTTTGAAGGTGCTGCTCAGGAAGCACATCGCCCAACACATGTTTATCATTACATCCAGGACAGAATGATTGAGCCCGATTTTGTTGTAGATGTATCTGAATTTGCTGAACAGAAATTTGATTCGATCAAAGCATACAAAACCCAATTTTGGGACCCCACTTCAAAGGAACCGAAAACACCTATTTCCGGGGAAGAGTTCTTTGAATTCCTGCGCGGAAGAATGAGTGAATTCGGACGGAGAATGAATGTGAAGTACGCTGAAGGATTCAATGTAGAACGAACGATAGGTGTAGATTCCCTTTTCGATTTGAAGTAATATTTCCCGCTGATGAACGCAGATGAACGCTGAACAGCAAATCCATCTCTGAAAGATTCATCATCTGTGTTCTTAATTAACTCATCTAATATTTGGGCACGTCAGCGCCCGTCAGCGGGAGAAAAACCTTCGATTCGCGACTGATGACGACGCGTTGCAAAGTCGTGAAGATTGGCTCTAAAAACTTTTCTGTCCATTCTAAAACGATGAACACACACTCTAAACGCGTGGAGATCGATTCTAAAACTCTGAAGACGCATCCTAAAAAGTTAAAGATCGATCCTAAAAACTTTTCAATCGATTCTAAAACAATGAAGAAGCACTCTAAACTCGTGAAGATCGACTCTAAAAACTTTCCGATCGGTTCCAAAACGATGAAGACGCACTCTAAACTCGTGAAGATCGATTCTAAAAACTTTTCAATCGATTCTAAAACGATGACGACTCACTCTAAAACCGTGAAGATCGGTTCTTAAATCCTATCCAAGAGGTAGATTGCTGTTACGGATTTAATCATTCGTGCCTTCCATGGCGAGTTTCATAAAACGCTTTACTTCATCATTCACATCTTCCAATTGCAGCATCCGGAAGTGATGATTGAACTGCTTCATTTCCGGGACTTGTGCGATCTTCTGGAAACAGAAATTATCTTCATGTGGTTCTTTGAAGATGAATACAGCATGAAGAAAGTCCTTTCCCAGCTGGTTGACATAAACCACGCGTTTCTTTCCATTCCCGATTCCAATCATTGTTTTTGCCGGATGCAGCATAATCTCACCGACACTTTCAAATTCGGCAATGAAATGATGAAACAGATCTAAAGTATGCTGAGATTTCCCTGCCAGGAACTGATTTACCAGCGGATCAACTATTCGATTCATTTCTTTTTAGGTTTTTTCCTCAAGCCAGAGGTTACCGGAGCTTCGTCGCCAAGTAAATAGCCATACGGTTCGAATTGAGGAATAGCATCAAAGATGATTTTCAGCATGGCCGTAACCGGAATTGCAAGGAACATCCCCGGAACTCCTGCCAGCACGCCGCCAACAATCACCGAAACAATCGACGCAAGCGCATTTATACGCACTTTTGAACCAACAATTCTTGGTAATAAAATGTTATTATCAATTAACTGAACTCCTGCAACTACGCGCAGTACATAGAATATACTTTGATAATCAGATGTTCCCGAAAGCGTGATCAGGCAGCAGAGGATGTTTGCCACCAGGATTCCAACATACGGGATCAAATTAAGGAGCGCTGTCATTAATCCGAGGAAAATGGCGTAGCGAATTCCGAAAACCCAAAAACCAAGGGAGGTGAGTGTTGCTACAACTGCAATTTCAATCAAAAGACCAATGATATAACTTCTCATAATAACCTTAATGGAGTTCATTACATCTTTCAGGTTGTCAGTTTCACCCGTTTTCATGAGTTTCTTTAAGAATTCAACCAACAGCGTACGGTAAAATAAAAAGAGGAAAATGTATATCGGAATCAGGATCAAATATGCAATAGCTCCTGTGAAAGCCCCCAGCGACTTAGCAGAAACAATTTCTGTTTTCATCAGGTTTTCCTTTACATATTTCTGCTGCTGACTATTACTCATTCC
>CBFGMW010000339.1:0-4029 GCA_965649925.1 uncultured Fluviicola sp. | reverse complement strand
TTAATCTATTGGCGGTAGTGTTATTCCTGTGTATTCCAATACTTACCTCACCCGATTTTGATTACAGTTTCAAACTGTTTTCAGTAAAACCTTTTTTACGTAATTTCAGCGGCTACTTATTCATCATTATCTGTTTCTATATTCACTATTATCTTCTTTTGCCGCGCTTTTTTGCACGAAAAAAAATTGTGTTATATCTGGCATCGGTTGTTGCTCTTTATCTTCTGTTGTTTGCGCTGCAATCCGTTTTCTTTCACCCGGCCTACAATATGATGCCCCCAATGCCAATTTCTTTCCGACATCCCGGACCTCCCATGATACCGGAAATATTAGCGCCAGGTTCTGTAGTGCCCTTCGTTGTGATGATTCTTTTTTCAATTGTCCTGTACTTAAACCAGAAAACAAAACAGATCGAGCTGGATAAATATCAGATAGAACTCCACAATCTGAAATATCAATTACAGCCGCATTTCCTGTTCAACACTTTGAATAATCTCTATTCAATCTCCATTTTGGAACCGGAAAAAACACCGAAATACATTCTGAAATTATCCGATATTTTAAGACATATTTTATTAAATGACACATCTGAGCTGGTTCCATTAAAAGACGATTTGAAATTCTGTCAGGAATACATTTCACTTCAATCGCTCCGTTTTGAAAAAACGGATGACTGGATGATCGAATTCCCCGAAAACACTGAAAAACTGGTTATTTCACCTTTTATCCTCATTCCTGTAATTGAAAATGTTTTTAAATACGGCATACATCCGGATAAACCTTCTCCAATTGAGATCATCTTGTCTGTTGAACACAATACATTGCTTTTGAAAACCTGGAACAATAAACATTTTTCGAATACTAACAGCTTATTGACATCGGAGAAAATTGGTCTTACCAAAACCAGGGAACGATTACAATTGATCTATCCGGGCACACATAAATTGACTATTCTGGATTCTGAAGAATCTTTCGAAGTTCAACTTTCAATTCAGCTGAAACATGTCTAGAAAATTTACGGTTGTAGCTATTGACGACGAAAAATTAGCAACGAAACTCATTGAAAAGTTTTGTGAGTCTCATAAAAAGATCCATTTCGTAAAGAGTTTTAACAGCGCGCTATCCGGGATGGATTTTCTATTGAACAATCAGGTTGACATCCTTTTTTTAGATATTGAAATGCCTGAGATAAATGGTTTGGATTTTGCGGAAAAATGTTCTGCTGACACGAAAATTATTTTCACAACGGCATTCGGGCAATTCGCTATTGATGCGTTCAATTTAGCTGCAACAGATTACCTTTTAAAACCTTTTTCAAACGAGCGGTTTGATGCAGCCATTCAGAAAACAATGCGCCTCCTTGAATTAGAGTTGAAAGAACAGGCATCTCCAGCTCAGAAATCTATTCACGTTAAATCGAATTATGTCAAACAGAAAATTCTTATTGAAAACATATTGTATGTAGAAAGTTTTGGTGATTATGTTACCATTCATTTAGCCAACAACAAACAGATCTCATCACGCAGAACATTGAAAGATTTATTAGAAGAACTCCCCTCCAAACAGTTTATGCGCATACACCGTTCTTACGTAATTTCACTCCAGAAAGTAACGAAATTTCAAAAAACAAGCCTCTTTATCGGTGAGAAAAAAATTATGATTAGCGCGATGTATAAAACTGAATTTTGGAACACAATGAAAACCCGTTAACTAACCGATAATTGCTTAGCGCCGGGCAGATCGTCCGAGATGTTTCTCGACTATCTCTTCCGCGGCTTCGAAAGCCGAAATTTTACTTTCATTAATTGCCTTTTCATTGGCACGAATCAAGGTCTGAATTTCATTGTTCCCGGATAAATCAGCCAACAACAATTCTTTGATGGTTTCGTGCATCCAGTTCAGGTTCTGAATTTTACGTTTGTGCTCAAAACTTCCGTCGGCAATGGAATGCCTGTAGAACCTGTCGATCATATCGAACACTTTCTCCAAATTGGTCTCATCCAGTGAACTGCAGGTATGAACCTCCGGTATCCAACCATTTGAAGTAGGCGGAAAAAGATGAATTGCGTTCTTCAATTCCCGGGCAGCGAGTTCCGCTTTTTTTACATTCTCGCCATCTGCTTTCGTAACAGCCAATCCGTCGGCCATTTCCATAATTCCGCGTTTAATGCCCTGAAGCTCATCACCAGCTCCTGCAAGTAAAAGCAATAAGAAAAAATCAACCATGGAATGCACCATAATTTCTGATTGGCCTACTCCCACAGTTTCAATGAAAATGGTGTCAAATCCGGCCGCTTCACACAGAATAATTGCTTCGCGTGTTTTTCGTGCCACACCACCAAGCGTATTTCCAGCTGCAGAAGGCCTGATAAATACATTCGGATGATGAGACAGTTCTTCCATTCTTGTTTTATCACCAAGAATACTTCCTCCAGTGCGTTCGCTGCTAGGGTCAATTGCCAGAACCGCAAGTTTAGTCCGCTTCTCTAAAACGATCTTTCCAAATTTCTCAATGAATGAACTTTTTCCAACACCCGGCACGCCTGTAATTCCGATACGCAATGAATTTCCTGAAAGCGGAAGACATAAACGAATGAGCTCTTTTCCAATGATCCTGTCATTCGGAAGGGCACTTTCCAAAATGGTTATTGCAGCACTGAGAGCACTTTTATTTCCGGTACGCAACAGTTCAAACAACTTCTCCGCTGTTCGATCCTCACGCATTTTCTTTCGCGAGGCCATCCATTCCTTCAGTCGCTCTTCGTTCATATCAACTCATTCCAAATGGAAACACTAACAGATCAGTAGCTTTTTCAAAAATGAATGTTTTGCCGTTTTGAGCAACAAGAATTAAGCGAATCGGTGATTTCTGACGATTTTCACTTTCAGCAATAACCTGGCGGCAAGCTCCACATGGAGAAACACACTCTTCAGGCTTGATCAGATCACCATTTGCAACTACTACTAAAGTTTCGATAACTCCTTCCGGATGATTCGCTCCAACATGAAACAACGCAACCCGCTCAGCACATAATCCACTTGGATATGCAATGTTTTCCTGGTTATTGCCAAAAAAAACTTCGCCCGTTTTCAGAAGAACGGATGCACCAACGTGGAAATTGCTATAAGGAGCGTATGCTTTTTTAGCTGCAGAATACGCCACTTCCACAAGCTTTTGCTCAAATAGTTCGAGCTCATTGTAGTGCTCAAGGATGCTATATTCTATTGTATGAATGTGCTTCATGGGACCTTTCACAAATATAAGTGTAATAATCTACCGTTTCAGCTTTTATGATTTTTCAGATATTGCAGGATATCTGTTTTCTTACGCCTTGAAACTTCAATCTCAGTAGGACAATTTTTCACATTTACGAAACAGACACTTCCTTTCGAATAGTCAATCAGGTAATCGATATTGATAATTACACTTTTATTCAATCGAATGAAATTCGGGAACATGGAAAGCATTGTTTCATATTCTGCCAGGGTTTTCGGTGAAGTAAAACGAGAATTAGTATCGGTAACAACATTGCTGTAATTACGGTCAGCTTCAATGTAGCAAATGGAATCAATTTTCACCAGGGTTACCTTGTCCTTGGAATGGAATGAAATGCTTTTCAGAAACCTGTTCTCTTCATCTATGGAACGAACAAAATGAATCGTATCATTTCGGTTGTTTTGTATGATGTTAGCAGCAACTTTATCGACCGCTTTAATGAGCTTTGTATAATCAATTGGTTTCAGCAGATAATCCATTGCGCTAAATTCAAAAGCCTGCAGTGCAAATTCATCATGCGCGGTAACAAAAACTATCCTGAACGGAATAGAATCGAACATACGAAGCATATCGATACCGGTTTTAACCGGCATTTTCACATCCAGGAAAACCAATTCAGGCTGAAGTTCATTGATCAGTTTAAAGCCCTCGTCTGCCGACGCAGCTTCGCCCAAAACTTCTACGCCGGAACAATAACGGTCAAGTAGCCGCTTTAGTACCAATCTGTTTGAAACCTCATCATCAACAATCAA
>CBFGMW010000338.1:0-4043 GCA_965649925.1 uncultured Fluviicola sp. | reverse complement strand
ATCAGCACCTTGTATCAGCGTAAAGCCGTTTTGGTTTCCAAATTAGTGAAAGGAAAAGAAGAAGCTGGAGCCAAATACAAAGACTATTTTGATTTCTCGGAACCGCTTTATAGAACGGCCTCTCATCGGTTTTTAGCACTGTATCGTGCAGAGAGAGAGGGGATTATTTCATTGAAAGCACAGCCTGAAAAAGACGATGCTTTGGAGCAATTAGAACGTTTCTTCGTGAAATCGGATGACGAATGCGGGGATGTTGTGGCTAAAGCGTGCAAGGAATCTTATTCGCGTTTGATGTGTCCGAGTTTGGAAAACGAAGTATTGAATGAAGCGAAGGAAAAAGCGGACAAAGAAGCAATAAAGGTGTTTTCGACCAATCTTCGGCAGTTATTGCTGGCTCCGCCAATTGGAAGTAAGCGAGTTTTGGCACTTGATCCGGGATTCAGAACGGGTTGTAAAGTTGTTTGTTTAGATGAGAATGGAGGATTACTTACAAATGTCACAATCTACCCGCACGCTCCTCAAAATGAGAAAGACAAGGCATCTGCGAAAATCTTTCAATTGGTTCAGGCATATAAAATTGAAGCCATTGCCATTGGTGACGGCACCGCGGGAAGAGAAACAGAAGCATTTATCAAGCACATTCGTTTCGACAGAGATCTGGACGTTTATGTTGTTCGTGAAGATGGAGCTTCTATTTATTCTGCAAGCTCAATCGCCCGAAAAGAATTCCCAGATTACGATGTAACAGTTCGTGGTTCAGTTTCAATTGGTCGACGTTTGATGGACCCTTTAGCCGAATTGGTAAAGATTGATCCGAAATCGGTTGGAGTAGGCCAGTACCAGCACGAAGTAAATCAAACAATGCTGAAAGATGCGTTGGATGATGTAGTTGTTTCGGCGGTAAACGCAGTTGGAGTTGATTTGAATACTGCTTCGCCTTATTTGTTGAGTTATGTTTCAGGCCTTGGAGCTTCGATTGCCGAGAATATAGTGGCGTACAGAGCAGAAAACGGTGGAATTAAATCGCGCGAAGAACTGAAGAAAGTAAAACGATTGGGAGATAAAGCATTTGAGCAGGCAGCCGGATTCTTACGTGTTCGCGATGGAATTCAACCGTTAGATAATTCGGCCGTTCACCCGGAAAGTTATAAGCTGGTAGAGAAAATTGCGAAGAAACTGAATCTTCAACTGAACGAATTGATTGGGAACGAAACAGTTCTGAAAGGCATTCAGAAATCAGATTTCCCGGATGTAGATGACTATACCTTTAGCGACATTATTAAGGAGCTGAAGAAACCAAGTCGCGATCCGCGGAAAATGGCTAAGGTTTTGGAATTCGACAGCCGAATCAGAACAATCGACGATTTGAAAACCGGAATGTTCCTGACAGGAATTGTAACCAACGTAACTAATTTTGGAGCTTTTGTGAATATCGGAATCAAGGAAAACGGGTTGATCCATAAATCTCAGTTGGCAGATGTGTATGTGGAAGATCCTTCTCAATTCATCTCATTGCATGAACATGTTGACGTTCAGGTGGTAGAAATTGATGTGCCGCGAAAACGAGTTGGACTGAAGCGAATAAAATAATTGTGTAACAACCGTTTTTGATGACCGTTTGTTTACCAACTCTATAAACCGACATAATAGACTATGAAGAATAAGTCGTACCTGCTTTTTATACTGTTTGCTTTTTTGCTTTTCGGAGCTAAAGCACAGCGGCCCGATTCTGTTCAGCTCAATGGTGAGTGGCGCTATGTTTATCCGGTTGAAGAGAAAATCATTTTCAAATACAACTATTATTCTCATTTCGAACTTACGGAAGAAGAATACTACGTGTGGCTGGAATGGAAAATGAAGAACGATCCGCGTGCAGATCTGAAGACAAAAGAGTTGAAGCCGGCCATTCACAAGGAGCGAATTGCCCGAAAAGAAATTGCAGAATCAGAGTATTACTCTTGGAAAGGCTTTAATTTCAAAAGAGGTTTTAGTAAGGTTATTTATAGGATTATTCATCCATTTCGAAGAAGATACCGTCGTGCTGAACCAATTAATCTGAATAAAACACCTCAACTGGCATTTGGAACCGTAAGAGCTGAATTCCCAATTGTGCCGCCGGTTGTGAGAAATCTTCCGGATGGTAGGTACGTTCAGTATTTCGCTCCCCGAATGTCGATTGATAAACGGAAAAATTCAACGGTTATTGATTCTGTAGTTGCCTGTGTATTTGAACTTCATAACGACAATCTGAATGGGTATTATGTGCGAACAGATTTGGGAGGTAATATCTTATGCGAGGGAAACTTAAAAGAGGGTTTCCAGGATGGTTCCTGGTTTGTTACAAAAGAGAAATCTTATAACGCATCCTGGAAACGTCACGAAGTTTATGAAGACTGGACTACTGAAAAACGGCTTTACATATCTGGTTTCCAGAATGGAGAAACTCGAAAGTACGAGGATGGCGATCTGGTGAAAATAACTCAGTTCAAAAACGGTTCGGTTATGGGAATAACTACTGAACTCGACTACGACGACAGTACGGTCTTTGACAGAAGAATGACATTGGATCCGGATTTTTATAAATTATCTTCCACTATTGATCTCTGTTATGATATTATTGAACGGGCTAAATACTACGGAAAATACGATTTGAAAGAACTATCAAATTACACACGATGGAGTAACGATCTGATTGATGAGTTAAGCAGATACAATTCTTCCGGATTATTGCCCCAAGCTCCTGATTCCCTTTTTGAAAGTTCGGAACCACATAATAACAGACTCAAATACAATCCTACGTTCAACAGCTTTTATCATGTTTACGATCGTAAAACAAAGGAGCTCATTTTTAGTCGGGAAATTGATACGGTTGCTAACAAAATTGTAGGTTGGTCCAAAAGACCAAACGGACCGTTGCTTGACACGCTTTATTACGATTATGGTTTAGGAAACCTAATCCATATTTGTTACGATGATGCCGGGAAAGTCTTTTGGCAAAATGGAGATTACGTAATTGATTCGAGTAAGTTGAAAATAGAGCAGACCGTTATGATTGATGGCTTCGAAACCGTATATATGAAACAATACGGTTATAAATTGGGTGAATCAACAGAGCGAAATGATACACTTTATGCCAGAATGTATTGGAACAAGAAAAAGGAACTGGATCAACTGGATTACACCATAGAGAGTACTGACGAAATCGGTTCAATCATTTATGACGGAACAGCAACATACAGTTCCAGGTTTGTCAATGAAATTCAAACATTCAAATACACAGATAGAGATTTGGAAATTGTTCTGACTTTGAATACACAAACGAATGAACGAGATCAAAAGATTACGCTTGCCGGAAAAGAATTTAACGGTGTGATCGAATTTAAGCACGGAAAGAAAAGAGTGATCAGCGTATCGGATAAAGGAAATAAAATTGAGGCTACTGTATTCCGAAACTCTATTTTTGAATATGAAACACCGGATGGAAGTTTTTCGTCGCGTGATGCTAATCCCACAAACATTTCAGATTATTTACTCACATCACTGTTGAATGTACCCAATTTGGAATCAAGAACAAAACGTGTATCAGGGAAAGTTCAGAACAACGTCTTCACGGGAGATGTGCGCTTCGAAATCTCGAAAATGGATCCTTTCACACTGAATTATTCAAATGGTCTCCCGAGCGGAAAAGGTACTTCCCGGGGTCACAATTCATACACACCTTATTTTCACGAAGATTCGTTGGGGAATGATTTGTTTAAGACAAAGTCCTCATCTTTAGTTTATACTTCAACATATACTTTGAAAAATGGTCAACTGGACGGTGAAGTGAAATTGTTTACCGTAAAGTACGAACAGTTTGCATCTATCAATTACCGGGATGGGAAATTGAATGGTCCGGTATGGATTTACAGCGATAATAAAAAACTTTCGGCTACTTACAAAGACGATATCCTGGTTGGAAATCTCCTTACGTCTGATTTTGAACCAATCATTCGGCTATCGCAAACCGGTGATGGTGAATTGATAGAAGGAACGTATCAGTT
>CBFGMW010000337.1:0-4048 GCA_965649925.1 uncultured Fluviicola sp. | reverse complement strand
ATTGTGAAAGGTTTACTCTCGAAAAGACTGTCTAAATAAATAGCATCTGTAGATTCTATGACAATTCCTCTGTCTTTTCCATACAAGTGTTCTTCCAGGTATTTCAATTTTCCCTGTTCGAACCGTTGGAGGAAATGGAGCGTATCATCGTAATAACCACGAATCTCACCATCAAGAATGAGGGTTGAATCGAAATATGTTTTTGACTTGGGTTCGTAAACAATGGTTGCTCCCTTCCATTTGTTTTTCTTAGCGAACCGGGTGGATTTCACTTTTCCCTTTAGATAATACTCATAGCCGCCATAAACAGCACTACTCTTTTCTGTCTTTACCAAGTTACTGTCGAGATGCGTTAACCAATAACCGGTTCTCCGTTCTTTGGAATCGAATCGATTAAGTGTATCTGGCAAAGATTGCGACCAGACAGATTGTGCCAAAAATAACAGAGATATGAGATAGGCGATTACTTTCATAAATTCAAAGTTAGCAAGAAACAGAAAATAAAGAGCCTCAACACAGATTGCCGAGACTCTTTCCTGCTAACCAAATATATTTTTAACTATAAAAATTGCCAAGAGCAATGCGAATAAAGCTTGCAACCAATGTATCTCCTGACGGAGGAATGGACGGGTTCTGACCACAAACGTCATCATAAGGAAATCCGTATGCTAATCCATTGCTATTGTACTGGTGAAACCAGGAAGCCCATTCGTTATAGGTTCCTCCGGCCGGATAAAAGGAACTCGCTAATCCGGAACATGTATTGTCGTCTAAACTGGTTAATACTACCGGTGGCTTAGCAGTGCTTACCATAACACCTCTGTTAAAGGCTGCAGCAAACATTTTTCCTACATTTTCCTGAGCGGTGCTGCCCGTTGCCAAAGACCCGGCACATTGCCAGATATCATTGGAAGTAACTGTGTTTTCTGAGCCCGTTAAGTAGAATGCCGGTTGTAGTGTCGGAGATGCTGCTATGGCTGCTACCAATGCTGCCAGTGTAGGGAAATTTCCCTCGTAAAATGCCAAACTACCTGCCGGGTAGCCAGCCGGAGCAGTTATTACGCCTCCGCTTACCGGAAACACAACGCCTGAATAATAACCTGTCGACGGATCTTTTGTCACCAAAGGAGTTGCCTGCCACGCTGCATAGGCAGTTGCAAGATCAGCGTCAAAATAGGTGTTCATGGATGTACCGCAACCACTTATTGTTACAGGTGATATAGCCCGCAGATAACTCAGATTTTCAGGATATGCAGCAGCTGCAGCATCCGGAATTGGAACCACTGCTCCGGAACCACCGAACGGAGCCGGGGCGTTTGCAATGTTATCGAGAATGGTTACAACTGAAGTATTTAACAATCCCTGTGACGGAAATGTTTGTTTTTGGATATTGGTTCCTGTCAAAATCAATGGGAAACCAAATTGGTTAACTTGTGTTGTATTTCCATTAAAGTTTCCTTCGCTATCGTATGAAAATTCAATCCAATCATATAAGCAAAGAGATCCTGTTACACCAGATCCGTTTCCATAAACAGGAGCAGTATAACCTGACTTTTGAACTGTAAATGGTAATTTCGGAACTCCAACGGAAAAATAGACCCTGCCACTAAAAGCTGCTGTTCCCGTTCCTAAACCCGGAATATTATTCGTGTTGATACTTCCAAGGTCCAGGATCAAATTGCTCCCAACGTCTACTTTCATACTGTAATCAGCCCATTCCAAAGGATAACCTGGTATGATAGCGTTTTGCGCAGCTGTGCTTAATGTTTCCATTCCCGGGAATGTTTGCGCAGGAATGTTATTATCGGATAGTTTCATAATGGTTGGTGTTCCATCTGAATTAATATAATAAAACTCATTCGTAACCAAACCTAAGATATAAATATACACAGGTGTGCCCAATGGCAAATCGGTTTGGGTTAAATCAATAATCAGTTGCGTTGGAATACTATTTCCGGATGAAGTATTCGCATTCTTTACAGTGTTCATAAGCGTGTTGTTTTTTTGTGAATAGTAATTATTTTTAATCAAGGTCATTTTCGCTCTTTCATTTCAGAATGATTAAGCTCTGCCCAAATTAAAATGTGTGTGGGCTCACACGCCAAAATTTGTCATGAACAAAGTATTTAGATGTCACGAAAGATCATTTATTCGGAATGAAAGGTCAAAGAAGAAAACTGCAAGACAGAGTGCAAAGATGAGAGGAGAAATCTAAAAACTCAGCCCTGAATTTGACAACAGACAGGCACGTCCGACAATCGCCCGAGGCCTTAAAGGAAATGTAATTTACTAAAAAAGAGGCAGTAAACTTTAAACTAACTTCTCCAATTTCTCCAACGCCTTTTCAATATTTGCTCCTTTTCCCAAAACTCCTTTCCAGAGGTCGCCTTTTTTCTCGAGACGTTCCAGGGTTGTGAAGATTGTGAAGTCTTTCGGGTTCAGGTCTTCGTTTACCTCATCCCATTCAAGCGGAGTTGAAACGGTTGCTCCCGGTTTCGGGCGAACACTGTATGCCGCCGCGATGGTCTGCCCTTTCCTGTTCTGCAAAAAATCAATGTAGATTTTGTCGGAACGCTTTGAAACCGAGCGCTCAATACTGGTTGTGTGCGGAAGCTGCTTTTGAACAGCTGTTGCCAGTAATTCCCCGAAGAGTTTGGTCTCGTCATAGGTATATTTTCCTTTCAGCGGAATGTAAACATGCAGTCCGGTAGCTCCGCTGGTTTTACAAAACGTATCTATACCAATTTCGGTGCATACTTCCCGGATTTTCCGGGCTGTTTTAACTACTTCTTTGAAACCTATATTTCCCGGATCAAGGTCCATAATCATATAATCCGGATTATCAGGGTTTTCTACTGTGCTGTGCCACGGATTGATCTCAATGCAGCCCAGATTTGCCATGTAAACCAGGGTAGCTTCGTTATCGCAGATCAGATAATCGAGATATTCATCGTTCGATTTCGAATACTCTTTTTCTGTTCGAACCCATTCCGGGATCTGATGTGTATCCATGTCTTTCTGGTAGAATCCGGGTTTGCTGATGCCGTTCGGGTGACGGTTCAACGATTCCGGCCGATTCTTCAGATACGGAAGTATGTACTTGCTGATTGTTCGGTAATAGTCTATGATTTCACCTTTGGTGATTTCGTTTGCAAGTGCTGAAGGAAAGTAAACTTTATTCCGATTGGTAATCTTCAGTGTTTTCCCATTGATAGTCAATTCCTGATCGTTTTCTTCACTTTTTGAAGAAGCACTGTTTATTTGCTTCTCTGTTGATACTTCCGGTTGTGTGTCGTTATTTTTCATGGCTTCGGATTCTTTTTTATCAGTTCGCAGCCCCTTAAAAACGGGAACGCGTAAATGTTTGTCTTCTGTCCAGTTTGCAAATTCCACATTGCAGACCAGTCTGGGTTTTATCCAGGTTGGTTTTCCTTTTTGACCGGTCATTTTGGGAACAGGCTCAAAAGGACATTTGGCTGTTTTTAGTTTTTCGAATTGTTTATGGAGCTCTTCCAATGTTGCATCGGTAAAACCTGAACCACAATTTCCTATGTAAACCAACTCTCCTTTGTCGTGAATTCCGAGAATCAATGATCCGAAGAATTTGCGACTGTTTTGCGGTTCGGTATATCCGCAGATAACTGCTTCCAGCGATTGCCGGGTTTTGAACTTTAACCAGGAATCTGCCCGCCTTCCCGGGAAATAGATGCTGTCGCTCTTTTTGGCAATTACACCTTCATATCCCAATTTCGTTAATCGTTTCATGAGATCTTTTCCTTTTTCATGAACAATTGGCGAAGGCTGAATATTTTCCAACTTCACTTTGGCGAAAACGGCTTCCAGTAATTCCCTGCGCTGAATAAAAGGAAGCTGTGTAATTTGATGTCCGTTCAGATATAACAAATCAAAAACATAGTACCGTAAAACACCCTTTTTGGTAGTCGTGAAGTTTTGAAGTAACTGAAAATTGCTGATTCCTTTTTTGTCTTCAATCACAATTTCTCCGTCGAGTATCAGATCATCTTCAAAATGTTCCAATTCGGGAATG